>JAHDGN010000061.1 GCA_020627645.1 Akkermansiaceae bacterium | reverse complement strand
GCGCGAAAAAATCCTCATCTCCATGATGAAGGTAAACTTCCTGAAACGGCTAGAAAGCTCTATCGACTCATTCCGCCTCACCCTCAAACGCACCATCCAAAAAATCGACGGCCTCACCGCCAAAATTGACTCCTTCCAACGCAACCAACTCGCCCATCCCACCATCGACTTTGCAAACCTCTCGCAAAGTGATCAGGACGACCTTGACCTCGATCCAGACGAACTCACCATCGGAGGAAAACATAAAATCAACCTCGCCCACCTCAAGCTCCCTGACTGGAAACTCAGCATTACCCAAGACCGCGCCCAGCTCCAAGAACTCCTCGACCACGCCGAGCCCGTCCAAGCCCCACGCGACGCCAAGCTTCACGAAGCCCGCCAAATCATCACCCAGAAAATCACCAACCCTTCCACCAATCGCGATGGCCAGAAAATCCGCAAAGTGCTTCTCTTTACCGCCTTCGCCGACACGGCCAAATACCTCTGGGAGAATCTCGCCCAGCCCCTCCACCAAGAACACGGAATCCACACCGCCCTCATCGCCGGCGGCAACAATTTCACCACAACTCTAGGAAAATCAGACTTCGAAGAGATCCTCACCCACTTCTCCCCTCGATCCAAAAACCGCTCCCTACTCACTCAACTAGAACAAGAACAAGAAATCGACCTCCTCATCGCCACCGACTGCATTTCCGAAGGCCAAAACCTCCAAGACTGCGATCTCCTCATCAACTACGACATCCACTGGAACCCTGTCCGCATCATCCAGCGCTTCGGCCGCATCGACCGCATCGGCTCCCGACATCCTCATATCTCCCTCGTCAATTTTTGGCCCACCCGCGACCTCGACACCTACATCAATGTCAAACACCGTGTCGAGGCACGCATGGCCCTCGTCGACCTCACCGCCACTGGTGAAGACAACCTCCTCAATACCGAACAAATTCAAGACCTCATCGAAGACGATCTCCATTACCGCGACCGCCAACTCCAGAAACTCCAAGACGAAATCCTCGACCTCGAAGACCTCAACGACGAATCCCTCACCCTCGCCGACTTCTCACTCAACGACTTCCGCGCCGACCTCCTCACCTTCCTCGAGGAGAATCGCCACCAGCTCGAATCTGCTGAAAATGGCCTCCACGCCATCGTCTCACCCGACCCCCAACTTCCAGTTTCTCAACCCGGCATCATCTTCTGCCTCCGCCAAATCACCTCTGAACAACCCACCCAGGTGAATCCCCTCTCCCCACACTACCTCATCTATCTTCACGATGATGGCAATGTCCGCTTCACCTTCGCTCAGCCAAAACAATGCCTCGAACTCTTTCGCGCCCTCGCTTCCGGAATCCCTCAGCCAGACCTCACTCTCTTCGACCTCTTCGACCAAAAAACCGAGCAGGGAACTAATTTTGACCACGAAAGCAAACTTCTCGATAAAGCCATCCATTCCATCAAAGAAACCTTCGGCCAGCGCTCTGCCACCAATCTCTTCTCCGGCCGCGATGGCCAACTCCCTTCCACAACCGAAACCCCCCAGTCAAACGCCGACTTCGAACTCATCACTTGGCTCATCATCTCGCGTGAAACCATCGCTTAAACCACCATCCTACTAACCGATTCCCACCATGGCTTCTTCCTCTTCCAGCTTCGTCACCTACATCGACGAATCAGGTGATGAAGGATTCACCTTTCATCCTGATGGCTCAGGTAGCTCTCGATGGTTTTTTCTCTCTGCCGCCATTATCCGTAAGTCCAATGATCTAAAAATGGTTTCCTGCCTAAAAGAAGTTCGTCAACTTCTCGGCAAAAAACCCAAAAATGACCTCCACTTCCAAAACCTGAAGCACGAGCAACGCGTGCCCTACATTCGGAAAGTCAGCGAACTCCCAATCCGCACCGCCACCGTAGCCATTTTCAAACCAGCGATAACCGAGCCCGAGAAATTCCAAAGCCAAAAGTATCTGCTTTACCGCTACGCCACCAGACTCCTGCTAGAACGTGTCTCCTGGTTATGTCGAGACCACTACAACCCCGACGAAGGTGACGGCTACTCAGACATTATTTTCTCCAATCGCTCAAACATGTCTTATGACGAAATTCGAGACTACCTCCGCAAACTTCTCAAGAAATCCGACCCAGATAGCATTCTCCATCAGCTTCACCCCGGAGCGATCGACCCGAAACGCATCAGCTCCATTGAACACTCCAAACGAGCCGGCCTCCAAGTCGCAGACGCCGTCGCTTCGGGCCTTCATTGGGCCGTGAAGGTCAACCGCTATGGTGAAACAGAAACCCGATATCTCGAACTCCTCAAAAAAACACTCTACCAACATCGCAACCAAACCCTCGGTTACGGCATCAAGCTCTGGCCTGCCGACTTCCAAGAAATCAAAGAGAAAGCCCCCGAAGTCAAAAACTTCGAGGGCTTGTGAAAAATTATGTTGGCCCCAGGAACCGAGGATCCCACCCGTGAGGGCTGCCACTCTGAACGAGCGACCTCTACCACTCCTGCGCTTGCCATCTCCAACATCGCCGAAACTCCCATTCCTGTCAAAAAATTTCAAACGCCCTCTTTATAATGACGCGCCTCAGAACAATTCCTCTACTTAAAACCTTTCTGGGCTAAAAAGATCGTGATGATCGAAAGTGACCCATCTATGAATAAAAAGACCGACTGAGGGCTCATCGGAGCTTTGGTCGGCAAAAAGAACCAGCCATTCTAGTCACTAAAAATAAACAGCTCACTTCTTCACCACGTCAAACACACTCACAAAAATCTACGCCTCTTACTTCTTCGTTCTTAAATCTTCGTTCTCAAATCCACCATGACTGATCTCCGAGCCACCATCGCCAACTCGCTCCAAAACCTCTCCAGCACCCCACTCCGCGAGGCCGCCCTCAACCTCCTCAGCACCCTCGATTACCAGAGTGATAAAACCATCCAGCTCGACGACTCATCCCCACAGGCCTTCTTAGAATTCATCCAGCAGAACAAGCCTAACGACACCTTCGATCAGCAAAAAGCCCTCTTCAGCGACTGGACTTCCGCCGACCTCCTCTTCCAGCTCACCGATGAAGAACTCTCCCCTGAATCCTCCCTCTTTCAAGAAACTGCCATCGCCCCCTCTCTCCTCCAGTCTTACCTCTTCTTCTCCATAGAGCTCAATGGAGACAGCTCGACCAACGGCCACTACTCTCGGGGAAAGCTCACCACCATCGCACGCCAGATCAACCGTGTCTTCCCCATGCCCGTCATGGTCCTATTCCGCCACCCCGCTGGCAAAGAAACCGTCCTCTCCCTCGCCGTCATCAACAGGCGCCAAAACAAACGCGAAACACAAAAAGACGTCCTCGGAAAAGTCACCATCATCCGTGACATCTCCCTCACCTTCCCACACCGAGGCCACCTCGATATCCTCAACGAACTCGCCCGACCTAACCTACGCCACCCCGAAAAGAAACCCATCACCACCTTCGACACCCTCCACGCCGCCTGGGAGGAAATCTTCAACGTCGAACTCCTCAACAAACGCTTCTACCAAGAACTCTCCAACTGGTATTTCTGGGCCCTCCCCCAAGTCGATTTCCCTGGGAACGCCGACGTCCCCGTCGGCAAAGGATCATCTGACGAAAAAGAACGCGCCACCGGTCTCATCCGCCTCCTTACCCGCCTCATCTTCTGCTGGTTCATCAAAGAAAAAGACCTCATCCCCACCAAGCTCTTCAATCCCACCGACCTAGACACCATCCTCAAAGACTTCGACCCAGACAGCGACGCCAGCTCCCAATACTACCACGCCATCCTCCAGAATCTCTTCTTCGCCACTCTCAACCAGCGCATGGGAAAGCCAAAAGAGAAAGACGCCAAGCCCTACCGCCAATTCGCCCTCGACGAAGGCTTCGCCAAAAACCGCACCTCTCACGACATCAACAACCTCTACCGCTACGAATCCCTCTTCACCGACGATCCCGACACCGCCCTCTCCCACTTCGCCGACATCCCCTTCCTCAACGGCGGTCTCTTCGAATGCCTCGACAAACGCGACGAAGACACCAAGAAAACCCACTACCTCGATGGCTTCTCTCGCAATAAAAACAAACGCCCCCACCTCCCCAACCACCTCTTCTTCTCACCCGAGATCAAAAACATCGACCTCGCCGACGCCTACGGCGACAAAAAGCGCAAAAAGGAATCCGTCTCTGGCCTCCTCAACATCCTCAACCGCTACAAATTCACCATCGTCGAAAACACCCCCATCGACCAAGAAATCGCCCTCGACCCCGAACTCCTCGGCAAAGTCTTCGAGAATCTCCTCGCCTCCTACAATGAAGAAACAAAAACCACCGCCCGAAAACAAACCGGTTCCTTCTACACCCCTCGCCCCATCGTGGATTATATGGTGGACGAATCCCTCAAAGCCCACCTCGCCCAAGCCCTCGCGGAAAACACGTCCCTCTCCCGCAAAGACGCCGAAGCCGGTCTCGACCTCCTCTTCGCCTACACCGAAAAAGAACACCTCTTTTCCGACGATCAAGTCAATACCCTCCTCACCGCCATCCACTCCTGTAAAATCCTCGACCCCGCCTGCGGCTCCGGAGCCTTCCCCATGGGCTTCCTCCACAAGCTCGTCTTCATCATCCATAAGCTCGACCCCAACAACGAAAAGTGGAAACAACTCCAAATCGACGCCGCCCAAAACATCCCCGACTCCTCCGCCCGCACCGCCGCCATCAAAGCCATCGAACGCGCCTTCGATAACAACGAGGACGACTACGGCCGCAAACTCTACCTTATCGAAAACTGCCTCTACGGCGTCGATATCCAACCCGTCGCCATCCAGATCACCAAGCTCCGCTTCTTCGTCTCCCTCGTCTGCGACCAAAAGACCAACAAAAACAAAGCCGACAACCACGGCGTCCTCACCCTCCCCAACCTCGAAACCAAATTCGTCGCCGCCGACACCCTCATCAGCCTCCCCTTTTCCAACCAGAAGTCATTTGCCGATACCCTCATTGAACCCATCGAGAAAAAACTCGCTGCCGCCCACCATAAACACTTCTCCGTCAACAACCGAAAAGACAAAGTCAACATTCAAAAAGAAATCAAAGATCTCCGTGAAGAACTAGGTGATACCCTACAAGAATCTCTCGGAAAAGAAGACGCCGAAAAAGCCCAAAAAATCGCCAACTGGGACGCCTTCGACCCCCAAGCCTCCGCCGACTTCTTCGACCCCCACTGGATGTTCGGAAAAGACACCGCCGAAGGCTTCGACATCGTCATCGGGAATCCACCTTACATTTCAGTCGAGAAATTCTCAGGTCTTCCCATCCAAGATAAGTGGAAAGCCAACTTTGAAACCTATGCCGCGAGAGGCGATATCTACTGCTTTTTCTACGAACGTGGCTCTGAACTTCTAAAACAAGGCGGCTCCCTCGTTTATATCACCTCCAACAAATGGATGCGGGCAGGCTACGGGAAAAACCTCCGCCAATACCTTTCCGAAAAAGTCGATACCGAATCCGTCCTCGACTTCGGCATGGCGCAGAACTTCGGAGCCGCCACCACCTACACCTGCATCCTCCGCTTCTACAACCAAGAACCAGACGACCGCATCCTCTCCTGCTACGCCACCGATGACCGAGAGGCCATGGCAAACCCCGCTGAATACTTCGACAAAAATCACGTTATCCAGCAAAACCAAAACTCCGACGCTTGGGTCGTCCTATCCAAAGAACGCCAGCGCATCAAAACCCTCGTCGAAGAACAAGGAACCCCTCTCAAAGACTGGGATATCCAGATCAACTACGGCATCAAAACAGGTTACAACGACGCTTTCTATCTCACTGAGGAAGAACGCAGTGCCCTCATCCAAGAAGACCCGGCTTCAGAAGAACTCATCGGCAAACTCCTCCGTGGACGCGACGTCGAACGTTACGGCGTCAACTGGCAAAACACCTACCAACTCGTCATCAAGTTCGGCGCACACGAATACCTCGAAGAACGCTACCCCGCCATCTACAAACACCTCTCCAAATTTGAAACCCGCCTCAAAGCACGTGGCCAATGCAAATACAGCCGCGCAAAAAAATCAACGGACGCCTCTAAACCCTATCCTGGGCAACACCATTGGTTGGAGTTGGATAATAATCCTTCGGATGAATACATAGAATCGTTCTACAACAAGAAAGTCATCTATCCTGAGATTTCAAAATGGATGGGATTCTACTACGACTCAAAGGATGAAATAATTCCTAACAACAAAGGATTCATTATAAACTCCGAGACGGAATCGCTCCCTTTCCTTGTGGCTTTTGGGAACTCAACAATCTTCCGTTGCTGTTTTCGCGATAACTTTCCAGAGGTGATGGGAAACACCTACGAGATGAGGAAAATATTTGTTGAAAAAATCCCCATCAAGAAGCCCATACCCGGACAAGCTGCAATCTTCTCCTCCCTCGTCCCCCTCATCCAGTTCGCCAAAGCCAACGCCCACCCCGCCGCCTACCAATTCCTCGAAGACCTCATCGATGCTTGCGTCATGGAATGCTACTTCCACGAACACATGGCTAAGCTCGACCTCCTTTTCCTCGACCAACTCGCCCCCTCCCTAGAATCATACAACCCCGGCGCCCCAGAAGCAGAGCAAACCACCTTCCTCGAAACCTTCCTAAACACCCACAACGCCCCCACCGCCAACATCCGCAACCAACTCCCCCGCCTCACCACCGACTCCCCCGACCTCCTCGCCATCATCAAACAGGAAGGACAAGTATGAAGACCCGCCTCACCAAACTGTCCATCACCAACTTCAAAGCCTTTAGACACTTCGAGCTCGATTTAAAAGGTCGTCACCTCTTAGCTCATGGAGCCAACGGTTCTGGCAAATCCTCTCTCTTTTGGGCCCTCTACACCTTCCTCCAGAGTGCCACTAAAAACGAGGGGGAGATCGCCAAATACTTCACCAGCAATGGATCAGAAAGCCTACTAAACTTCTACGAACAAAACGAAGACACCCCTGCCACCCCCAAAATCACCGCCACTTTCCGTGATACTAACACCGGTAACGAAAGAACTTATTCTATCGGCGAGGAAATTCACGGAACGCATCGTATTCCAGAACTCCTTCGTGGCAATCAAGCCAGCGACTTCATCACCTACCGCTTCTTCTTCGGCTTCTCAAACTTTCGGAACTCAGAAAACTTCAACCTCTGACCCCTCTTCGAACAAGAAATCCTTCCCTTCTGTATTTCCACAAGCGGAGGCCGCGACACCCCCCTTCGCAAATGGAAAAGAATCTCACACGGCAACCCAAACCCTTCTAACACTCCCGGCTCAGCTGGCACGACTGCCTACAACACCTTTCACTCCAAAGTCACCAGCTGCGCCAGCACCCTAAGCGAGGTCATCGAAACCATTAGCACCAAAGCACAGAAATTCTATGATGATCACTTTGGGGAGCCCTCAGACCCCGAACTCAAAATCGCCCTCAAACTCACAACCCCTCCCTCAAGCTCAGGAAGCTCGCAGCACGACTTCAAATTCACCAAACCCGTCCTCAGCTTCGGCATCAAAATTGCAGGCACTCAAATCACCAAACCACAAGTCCACCTCAACGAAGCCAAGCTCACCCAGCTCGCTCTATCAGTCCGCTTCGCAGCCTCTCTCGTCAACCTCCAGCAGTCCGATATAAAACTCCTCGTCCTCGATGACCTCCTCGTAAGCCTAGATATGTCAAACCGCATGAAGGTCGTCGAACTCCTCCTCGGTGATACCTTCGCCAACTACCAGAAGATCATCCTCACCCACGACTACGGCTTCTTCCGCGAATTCCAGCGAAAAATCGCCCACGCCCAAAGTGACTGGAGTATGATATCTCTCCAAGGAAGCCCTGAAACATCCATCACAATCAGTGATGAAAAAACCGCCCTTCAAAAAGCAGAAGACTACCTCAACGAACACGACCTAGATGCCGCCGCCCAATCACTCCGCCAAGCTTGCGAGGATACCGTCAACCACTACCTCACCGGCAACAAAGTCATCGCCAAGAAGGAATTCAAATCCCTTACTCTGAACCTTCAGGGCGCCAAAAACAAAATCCTCAAAGACATCCCCCGAAAACTCTACCAAAAGATTCTCACCGGAACCGCTCCCGAACACCTCCCCAAACTCATCCCCAACAACACCGACGATCTAGAAAATGACCAAACACTCGATGAACCAACTCGGAATAAGCTCATCAGACGACGTCAACAACTTCGCCAAATGCTTACCACCGAGCACGTCGAAGCCTTCCGCAAAGCAAAACTCATCGACGACATCTTAGCCTGCACCGAACGTGTCCTCAACCCCGCCTCCCACGCTGGAGACGCACCACTCTACCAAAAAGAAATCGAAGACGCCTTAGCGCTAGTCAATCAGCTATCAACAGACCTGAACCCACCTGAGAGACCATAGGAGGCATTAAATATTGTCTTTTTCTCACTCTGGCAGGCTTACGCACCAGTTCCTCCTCCTGCCCCCTTGCAGCCTCCCAACATAGCCTCTCGAGCACAGCCACCCAAACAAACCCCACCCCAATCACCATGCTCTCGCATTTAAGTTTTCCTGATAGTCAAGCTCCCAAAGACCTAATAAGCCCTTTTATTGTGCGAATTGTTGTGCGATAGTTCACACATGGCAACTAATCTCGACATTCCTCCCAAACTTCTCACCGAAGCCGTTCGTCTTGGGAAGCATAAAAGCAAGAAGGCTGCTGTGGAGCAGGCACTCGTCGAGTATATCAATCGCCGTAAGCAACAGGGTATCCTAAAACAGTTTGGGACGGTCGATTATGACGAGGATTACGACTACAAAAAAGCCCGCTCCCGGAACTGATTGAAACTCATGCGTGTCCTCGTCGATACTTCTGTGTGGTCTTTAGCTTTACGACGCCGCAAAGGCGAATCCTCAGCTGCGGTTGAAGCTCTCCAATCGCTCATCGAAGATGGCAAAGTAACGCTCATTGGCCCCATCCGGCAAGAAATCCTCTCAGGCATTCGCCACGAAGAACAGTTCAAGAAAATCAAATCCGCCCTCGAACCCTTCCCTGACGAGGCCATCGAGACCGAGGACTACACAAACGCCGCTCAACTGTGCAATCACTGCCTCAACAAAGGAGTCATCACGGGCAGCATAGACAGCCTGATAGCCTCTATCGCCATCAAATCTAATTACGAACTCCTCACCACCGACAAAGACTTCACTCACATTGCAAACGTTTCAGCCTTAAAACTCTTTGCCACCTCATCATAACTCCCTCCATGACCGAACCACCCCACACCATTACGCCCCGCATCCTCGATCTCGTTGCGAGCATTGGAGAAGCCTTGGGACGTCTCGGCCTGCCAGATACCACTGCTCTGTCTCCCCAACTCCGCCGTAGCCAGCGCATCCGCTCCATCCACGCCTCTCTCGCCATCGAGAACAACACCCTCAGCCTCGAACAAGTCACCGCCGTCATCGAGGGCAAACGCGTCCTCGGCCCACCCAAAGACATCCAAGAAGTCCACAACGCCCTCGCCGCTTACCAAGCCCTCCCTGAACTCAAACCTCACTCCTCCCGCGACCTCCTCAAGGCTCACAAACTCCTCATGGCCGGACTCATCAAATACCCCGGCAAATATCGCACCAGCGCTGTCGGCATTACAAAAGGATCGCAACTCGTCCACCTCGCCCCCCCCCGCCGCCAATGTCCCCAGCCTCATGAAAGACCTCTTTACCTGGGTCAAAAAATCAAAACTCCACCCCCTCATCACCAGCGCCATCTTCCACTACGAACTCGAATTCATTCACCCCTTCCCCGACGGCAACGGACGCATAGGCCGCCTCTGGCAAACCCTACTCCTCAGCCAATGGAAACCCCACCTCGCCTACCTCCCCGTCGAAACCGCCATCCGTGACCGCCAAAAATCCTACTACACCGCCCTCTGTCAGTCCGATAAAAGTGGCAACTCCACCCCCTTCATCGAACTCATCCTAAGCGCCATTCTAGACGCCCTCAACACCTTCCCCCCCTCCAACTCGACCGTCCAAGAAAGCGACCAAGTAAACGACCAAGTCAAATCTCTCCTAAAGGCCCTCGAAAATCACACCCTCAGTGCCCAAGAGCTCATGACAAAACTCAACCTAAAACACCGACCTACCTTCCGCCAAAACTACCTCAACCCCGCTCTTGAAGCAGAACTCATCGAACGTACCATCCCCGAAAAACCCAACAGCCGAAACCAGAAATACCGAAAAATTCGCAGCAACGGGTCGGCCACCTAATCGACACCGTCAAACCTCCACCACCAGAAAACTCAGATGAAAAACGCCCGGATCATCCGCTCAAACGGAGGCGACCTGTTTAAACTCTTCGAGAGTGGCATCGTCACCATCGACTTCGAAAACCCTCACAATCTCTCGGGACTAAGCCGCGCCCAAATCAAAGAGCACTAATTCCAAAATCATTCACACCTCTAGCCATCATCAAAAAAGAAGTAAAATTATGAACTGGCCCAAACCCACTCCCGCAAATACGAAAAAACTCATCGCCCAGTCATTGAGTTTTATCGAACTAGCGAAAACCAAGAAACTCGACCGCAAAGAGAATGAAGACTTTTGGTCATGCCTCCACCACCTCCAACGACAAGCGGAGCCCATCTTAACCAACCAAGATTCTTTCGACTTATTTCTAGATTACCTCTCGAAAGTCGAAGGATACACAAGTCAAAACCGTAACGATGTCGCATATAGCTGGAGCCGCCTCCTCGGATCCATACCCTTCACAATCCGAGAACTGCAAGATGAAAACGGGAACATTTCTCCAGACATCAAGAAAAGGATCGTGCTCCTCTCAATCCTCATTGTCAAAAAAGTCGACCAAAAACCCGCACGAACCGATCGTATTTCGAGACTGCGAAAAGATCTATGGGAAACCTTAACTCATCTTTCCGAGGAATTCCCTTGTCTCGAAACCTTATCTGCCGCCCAGAAAATCGCCTCTAGCGCAAAACACAAGGAAGACGAACGATACGGCGCAACCTTATGCCTCCTCGAATTATGGCGAGACGATGATCATAAAACCACAAAAATCATCGAATCACTTAAAAGAAAACCACCAAACGAACACACCCTCTTCGCCATTTTAGATCACGAGGTCAACTTCGACGGTCTAGATGAGCTCTCCGCCCTGATACAGCTGGAAGATTGGAGAGACGCCGATACTGACTAAGTCCGCCACGACACAAAGACACCCCACACCATCACTCCCCATAAACTTACTGCATCAATCTCTCAGCATCCGCCTGATCCTGTCTCCGCCCACTCGCCAACTTATTCTGCACCAATTGCTCTTCCCAATCACCTGAATTTTCAAACCGTCCATCACATAGGGCTTCCGTCCCTTCCAGACCTTCTCCCAATCAACACCATCGATCCCTGTCAGGATGTCGATTCGATTTGGAGGCATACCCTCCGACCAAAAAAAATCAACGTTCTCGGAGAGGAGCAACTCGACAAATTCGCGGATATCTTTCTGAAGTTCCATGATTGGGGTAAAATGAACGACCTCTTTTCAAAAGCTCAAAAAAGATCTTCATCGCCTCCTCTGTTTCGTATAGCGGAGCAAGCTTTTCCTCTTTGAGAGGGATCTTTCTAACCACCTTTTCCATACTCCAAGTCTATCATAAATCGGCCGACTGTCGAGAATGAGGAACACCTACCATATCTGAAATAGCTCGGCACTCTAATCATTGACAAAATCGATACAATGAATTATTCTTTCGATTTAAAAAATACCAAATCTTCCCCCATAATCCATTCATGCGCTGGTGGACATACCAAAAAGAACGCTTCCCTCTCCTAGGCCATGGACCACTGGTCCTCGCCTTCAGCGCCTGCGCTGTGCTCTACACCCAAGCTCTCACCAACGGGCCCTCACCCTCACCCTTCACCTTCTTCGTCGCCTTCACCACCTGCCTCATCTTCTTTCTCCAACTTCGAATCGCTGACGAATTCAAAGACGCCGAAGAAGACGCCGCCCACCGTCCCTACCGACCCGTTCCTCGAGGCCTCGTCACCCTCCGTGAACTTGGAATCGTCTTCACCCTCGGCGCCATCCTACAACTCACCCTCACTCTCCTCCTCTCCCCCCAACTCCTCATCGTCCTTCTCCTTGGCTGGACCTACCTCACCCTCATGAGCTTCGAATTCTTCTGTCGCGACTGGCTCACCGCCAGGCCCGTCCACTACCTCTGGACTCACATGCTCATCCTCCCCATCGTCGACCTCTTCGCCACCGCCACTTACTGGCTACCCCTCAACGC
>JAHDGN010000527.1 GCA_020627645.1 Akkermansiaceae bacterium | reverse complement strand
AGTGGGGGGTTAAGATTTGCGAGGAAATTTCGAGCAATTCACAAGGCATTCGGATGGAAAGTACTTTTCCACGAAAAAATGGGCCAGGGGAAGAGATGGTTGGTTATCTCGTTGAGGGTATTCGCCCAGGTGGGGTTTTTATTCGAAATTTTGGAAACGTTTCTTTTGTTGAAGCTGGTCAGGTTCTCTTAAGGGGGTGTAAGTGGAACGATGGGAATCGAGACGGCAAGCGTCAAAATGATGAACCTCCGGTGGCAGGGACTCTTATTCAACTCTGGTCGTCAGATGGGGTTCTAATTTTTGAGACTTTGACTGATGAAAACGGATGCTACGAAATCACACTCGCTGCGAATGATATCATTTCTGGAGAATTTTTCCTAACAGCAGTCACTCCTGCTAGTTTCACCAATACCTTTCCAACTCTAGTTACTGGACAGGAATGGCATGTTGTCGAGGGTGCCACCTCCGGTGGAGTGCTAACCTATGATTTTGGGTGTGTATCTTCGAAAGGTGCGCCTGGTCCAAGGCAAAAGAATAGCAGCCCAAGAAGTAAGCAAAATGTGCATCGGGTAAGTGGTTTGGTCTGGATTGATGTGAACGGGAATGGAGATCGTGATTTCGATGAAGATCTCGCTTCGGGAGGAAAGGTCGTTATCGATTCGAATGGAAATGGTTTGGTCGATTCTAAGGAGGCTTTTGCTGAGGTTGGGGTGGATGGATCTGGTCGACGAGGGGTCTTTGAATTTTCGCTGAATGATGCCTTTCAATTGCCTGATGCTGAGGTGTGGCTTCTCTATGTTCCATCGGCCGGTTCAATGGGCCGGACTCAGCTTTCGGTTGAAGGGGATGTGTTGGTTGATGATGGTAGTGCTGAGGCGTTGGGGATTCGGTTGGGAGTCGCGCCGGATGGTGATCAAGATGGCCTTAGTGATGTGTTGGAGGAAAAAATCGGTTCAAATAAGTCGAAGAAGGACAGTGACGACGATTTACTAGGGGACTATCGAGAGGCTATCATTATCAAGACGTCTCCGTCTTTGGCTGACAGTGATCAAGATGGGCTGACTGACCGGGAGGAGCTTTCGATTGGCACGAATCCTTTTCATCATGACAGTGATGGAGATAGCGTTCCGGATCGAGTTGAGTTTCATGTTCCTGCACTTGACCCGCTTAACCCCGATAGTGATGGTGATGGGGTCCTTGATGGTATTGCTACTCGATTAAATTTACTCAACGGAATTTTCGATCATGATGGGGATGGTCTTTGCACCTTCACCGAGTTCTATATCACCTTTTCCGACCCTCAGGTGAGTGATTCAGACGGAGATGGTTGGAACGACAAAGATGAAGCATTAGCCGGATTTAGTCCAATTAACCCCAGAGATAATCCAGGGAGTTCTTCCGATGGAGATGAACCCGTTGCAGTTCATTTCCTTAAATTGCCCGTTTCGACTCGTGAAGATTCGATGATCGGTCAGGTGATGCTTCGGTTAGGCAAAAATTATGTCTTACAGAAATCTTCAGATCTTTCCAATTGGGATGTTGTTGATGAGTGGGAGGCTGGGGAAAGACTCTATGAGTTTCAGTTCGATTCGAGTGGAGAACATTTGTTCTATCGAGTTGAGGAAAAAGAGAATCCGGGAATTTAGGTTACAAGTAGCTAGAGGCCGCTGGAGAAAGGTTTAGCTTTCTTCAGCGGACTTTTTGAGAAGAGGGAGAGAGTGGACTGTTGAGTTTCTGATTCTATGTTTTCGATTTGATCATCCCTTTCATTATTTGTTCCAATTTTCGCTGATGAGCTTTTGGATCTTAGGGAATTTTTCGTCGGTTTCGTTTAGTTCTTCTCTTGTTTGCTTGAGGGAGGCCTTCATTTGTTTGATTTCTTTCTGATATCGGGGGTCATGATAGAGATTCGTCATTTCTAGCGGGTCTTTTTGAAGGTCATAAAATTCCCATGAGACA
>JAHDGN010000526.1 GCA_020627645.1 Akkermansiaceae bacterium | reverse complement strand
GACTTCCTCAACTTCTACTTTTTTCTCTCCTTCGCATACCCCTGAATCACCCTCTCCAATAACACCTTCACTTTCTCCTGTTCCTGATTCAACCCCTCAGCAGCTAAAGGCGACTTCTCCAAAACATCTCTCTGAATATCGAACATCCGCCCATCCCCGTAGAGCTTATACCGTTGATTCCTCGCAAAAACAACTGCCGGCTTGTTCGGCTTGTTGTCAAATCGTTGATACCAAGAATAAATCCAACTCCTCGGATTCCCCTTTTCCCCCAACAACTGAGGCAAAAAACTTCGTCCATCAACCCTCTCACCCAACTCCTCCTTCTCGATTCCCGCCAACTCACAAATCGTTGGTAAAAAATCACTAAAGTCCACCAAATCCCTCACCACCGAAGGTTTCACATTCCCAGGACCATAGACAATCAAAGGAACCCGGGTCCCTGCATCTGTTGGAAAAATTTTTCCGCCAACCACCTCTCTCCCATCCATCTTCGAAACAATCACTCGGTCCGTCCCATTATCCCCTACAAACAGAACGATCGTATTCTCTAGAACCCCTTGCTTCTTCAACTCACCCACAATCTTGCCCACCAACTGATCCATATACTGCACCTGCCCCCCAAAATGTTTTTGCTCCCGACCCAGCGTCAAAGACCCCTTACTCTTGGCATCCCAATCCGGTGAATCCGGTGTGGGCACAAACGGCCAATGAGTCAACACCATCGGGTAATAGACAAAGAATGGCTGATCCTTCTTCTTTTTCACAAAGTCCCCAATGAAATCCACAAACAAATCAGGCGCAAATTCCCCTCCATCAAAATCCACCTCCTCCCCATTCCTCTCCAACCTTGGATTTTCATAACGCGAATCATGCTTCTCTCCCACCCGAGTCCGCCCACGCGTATGTTGCCACAACAATGCCTCATCAAACCCGAAGTGCTGTGGCGAATCCTTCTCCTTCCCCAACTGCCACTTCCCCGCAACACAAGTCGCATAACCCGCATCCCTCAAATAATGCGCGAACGTCTTTTCCCCTCTCTTCAACACCGCAAACTTCACATAATTCCGAAAGTTATACTGCCCCGTCATGATCTGCACTCGCGACGGCGTGCATAAAGGCTGAGAATAACAATGCTCAAACCGAGCTCCCTCTTTCGCAAACCGATCCAAATTCGGAGTCCGATACGACTGACCACCATTCGCCCCGATCGTTTCATAACCCAAATCATCCGCTAGAATCAAAACCACATTCTTCTTTCCACCCCTCTTCCCAATCCTCCCCTCTCTTCCCTTCGCCTGGAGTTCCGCCGGATGCAGTTTCATCAAAAGCTCATCACCTCGCTCGATATCCCCCAATAAGTAGTTTGTTCGAATCAATGCCAGACGACAAACCATCAAAACGTTCTCTCTCGAAGTATCCTCCTCCCGAATCTGACCAAGCGACTCAATGGACCTTAACAACTGATCTCGCAACTCTTCAAAGGTCTGACAATCAAAGAGCTTCTCATACTCAGGATCCGAAAAATTCGGAGTCCCCCGGAAATCCATCACCTCACGACTAACCTTCGGAATAAAAGTCTCCGCTCTCCCCAAACCCACTCCCAAAAAACAAAAGATCAAAATAGAAATGACCAATCTCATAGCCGCCAACCTAACAACCACCGACAAACAAACAACGGAAATCCATCAAGCGCCTCGCCAGCCACGAGAACCATCTAAAGCTAATTGCGGCGCACCTTTGGTTTAGGTTTCTGTTGATCTTCCGGCTTCAATTTTTGAGGACTGGCGACCTCACCAACGCTCCCTTTTTCACCTTTGGGTGGAATGATGACCATACGAAATTTATCATCCCAAGGATTCTCAGGTGTCAGATCCTTCGCCACATATAGATGAGGAGCAACCTTAACTTTCTTGGCAGGAAACTTCTTAAGGTCGATATCGATTGGGACAAATAGGTCAACCCCC
>JAHDGN010000525.1 GCA_020627645.1 Akkermansiaceae bacterium | reverse complement strand
CCTGATCCCCCGCGGTCACATCCAAGTTCCACTGATTATCAGGCAAGCTCTGCCCAGCCTGAACCAAAACCACTCCCGTAACCCCACTCCTCTTTGCAACTTCTTCATAGTCCTTCGGAGAATAGTCCCGATAAAGGACCTGAATTTCTTTGTTCATCCAGGTGATCCCCTCAGGCCTCTTCAATGACCACAAATGAACATGGGTATCAATCATCTCACCTCGAACCACCCCAAACAATGAAACTCCGACCAACACCCCAAAAAAACGAACAAAAACCTTCATGACCCAAGCCTTGAACCAAGATCATTTATCTGTCGATCTATAAGAGATTTCAGCAATAGATTGCACAATCCACCAACAAGGCGTAGCGTTCCGCTATGCCCACCAAAAAAGACATCCAGGACCTCTACTTCATGGATGCCCGCTTTAAACTCCTTGAAATCGCCTCCTTCCTAGACCGGATTGAACGCCACGACGGTGAAGCCGACTTCCGCCACCCTGCCTTTCTGAATGCCCTCCAAGCCATGCAAAATCCCCCCGAAGGAAAAACCCGCGCTCAAGCAGTTCACCTCGCCTTCTCAGACCACTCCACCGAACCAGCAGACTCAGCTACCATTCAATTTGCCTACGGAGCCCCACAACCAGAATAGTCTATGCGTTACATCGAACCTCATGCCCACATGGTCAGTCGTACCACCGACGACTACCAAACCATTGCCCAAGTGGGATGCGAAGCGCTTTGCGAGCCTGCATTCTGGGCTGGCTACGATCGAGCTTCAGCTCAAGGATTCTTCGACTACTACCGCCAACTGACCGAATACGAACCAGCTCGCGCCGCTAAATTTGGTATTAAGCACTTTTGCTGGCTCTGCATCAACCCCAAAGAATCCGAAGACCCCGTCTTTGCACGGGAAGTCATGTCACTCATCCCCGATTTCATCGATAAGCCGAACGTTCTCGGCATCGGCGAAATAGGCCTGAACAAAAACACCAAAAACGAACTCCAAATTTTTGAAGAGCATGTCGAGATCGCTAAAAAGTTTGATCGACCCATTCTCATTCACACCCCCCACCTCGAAGACAAGCTGAAGGGCACCCGCCTCATTCTCGATGCTCTCAAAAATGCCGACGTCGACCCCAACCGTGTCATTATCGATCATGTCGAAGAACACACTGCTCCCCTCGTTCTTGATGCCGGATTCTGGGCCGGCATGACTCTCTACCCTGAATCAAAATGCTCTCCCGCCAGAGCCATCGATATCCTCGAAACCTTCGGCATGGAACGCATCTGGATGAACTCCGCTTGCGACTGGGGAATCTCCGACCCTCTTGCCGTCATCAAATGCGCCGTAGAAATGAAGAAGCGACAGCACACCGCCAACATCGTTGATAAGGTCATCTTTGAAAATCCAAAGACATTCCTTTCACAGTGCCCAAACTTCTCAATCGAATGAAACGATCATCCTACCTTCTCCTCCTCCTCACAGCCAGTCTCCATAGCGAAACAGTCCTCTGGAAAGCCACCGGCACCGTCGACTCTTCAGCCGGCGCTTTCTCTAACAATGCCGTAACTACGGGTGACGAGGTCGCTATCAGAATGACCTACAACGAAGACGCAGGGATTACAACCCCCGTGAGAGATGTGCTCGGTTTTGTCGATGCAGACTACGATCAAAATATCGATCTCACGCTCTCGATCACCATCAATTCCTTCACTTGGGAAGGCTCCATTCAGACAGCCGAGTTCGGATCGCCACATACGTTTTTCACCAAAATCTCCTCCTTTCAGCCAGCCCCCGAATCCCTAGAAGCAACCATCACCACCGATGAACCTTCCACAACCATTACTTCCTTCCCATTCCAAACGATTGGCTCCACGTCTTTTCTTAATTTGGATTTCAACAGCCCCACCAACGACTTCTTAGACTCAGCGATCTCACCAAGCGATATCCACCCCGAGACAC
>JAHDGN010000060.1:5421-12522 GCA_020627645.1 Akkermansiaceae bacterium | reverse complement strand
CCGATAAGACAAATCGCGAGACTCATGACGATCCAACAAACAATCTTACCAATCTATCTTCATTTTCAACAGTATTTATTCGTAGCACAGTTTGGCTCACTTTCACCAAAATGCCAAATCAAGGCATGCTGGCGGAGAGATCTTGAAGCCTCCCGCAACCTCACCCCTCAACCAAAGTTCTGTGTCTTTCTGCGCCTTCCGCGGTTCCATCCTTCACAACCACGGCCAATAAAAAATCAACCGGGCTTTTCCTGCCTCGGAGCGGCAGCTCCTCTGACAGTCGCCACCGTCCACCGACCTCCGACTACTGACTACTGAATACCGACTACCGACTACCGAAAAAAGTTCCCTCTTTCCCCATCCTCGCCTAAAACCCCCCCGCCATGCTGAAAGCCGGAATCGTAGGAATGCCAAATGTCGGGAAATCCACCCTCTTCAACGCCCTCACGCGCTCCCGTGGAGCCGAAGCCGCGAACTACCCTTTCTGCACCATCGACCCTAATGTCGGTATGGTCACTGTCCCCGACCCTCGCCTGGACAAGCTCTCTGAGATGTCCAACTCCACCAAAGTCATCCCAACCGCCATCGAATTCGTCGACATCGCCGGACTCGTCGAAGGCGCTTCCGAGGGCGCAGGACTCGGCAACAAGTTCCTCGCCAATATCCGCGAAGTCGATGCGATCGTGCAAGTCGTCCGCTGTTTTGAAAACGACGACATCATTCACGAACTCGGATCCGTCGACCCCACTCGCGATATCGAAATCATCAATTCAGAACTCATTCTCGCCGATATTTCTGCACTCGAAAAACGAAAGCAAACCCGCGAAAAGAAAGCCAAATCAGGCGACAAAGAATCCAAAACAGAAATCGCCCTCATCGAAAAACTCCTCCCCCACCTCGACGCCGGAAAACCAGCCCTCACCGCAGACCTCACCGATGACGAACGCGCCCTCATGCGTGACTTCTTCCTTCTCTCCTCCAAAAAAACCATCTTTGCCTGTAACGTCAACGAAGACGAACTCGCAGACGCCGTCGCCAACCCCGACTCCCACCCCCTTGCTTCCAAAGTCAAAGAATACGCCGCCCAATCACACGGCGCTGAAATCATCATCATCTCCGCTCGTATCGAAGAAGAACTCATCGAACTCTCACCCGAGGAAGCCAAAGACTTCCTCGGTGACATGGGTGTCACCGACTCCGGAGTCTCCGAACTCATCCGCGCCGTCTACCACCTTCTCGGGCTCCGCACCTACCTCACCACTGGCGAAAAAGAAACGCGCGCCTGGACCATCACCGCCGGTGACAAAGCCCCAGCCGCCGCAGGTGTCATTCACGGAGACTTCGAACGAGGATTCATCGCCGCCGAGGTTGTCCACTACGATGACTTCACCCAACTCGGAGGCAAAGCCGCCTGCCGTGACGCCGGAAAACTCCGCATCGAGGGGAAAGACTACACCGTAAATGACGGTGATATCATCGAATTTCGATTCAACGTCTAAGGGTCTACCCGAATGACTGCTGGGAAGAAAATTCTCTCAGACAGGCTCTAAAGAGAGGGCCCAAAAGACATCATTGATCCTCAGAACCAACCTCCATTCCAATTTCCTGTCTCAAAATTGGATCCCTCATCTCCGTCTCCTTCTCGGAGACAACACAAAATAGAAAAACAAGAGTGTAAAACTTGCATAATTTTGCGTATGTAAAAATCTATGCGCATTACTCATCTACTTGCCATACCCCTACTCATACTAACAAGCACCCTCCTTCATGCCCGCCGGCCACCCATTCCTGACTTCACCAAAGGCGGCAAAACCGATGGATCCCACGACTGGGTCCTGGGATCAACAGGCGCCTCCGGTTGGATCTACGCTTACAAACACACCGACATGGCGCGTCAGATTTTAATCACGACGATCTCAGCCGACTCCCCTGCTCACGGGAAACTAAAAACCAACGATGTCATCCTCGGCATCGGAAAGGAAAAATTCACCACCGACGCTCGCATCACTCTCGCGAAAGCGATCACAAAAGCAGAAACCAAAAAAGGAGCCGGCAAACTTCCTCTTCTTGTCTGGCGCGACGGCAAAACCTCAACCATCACTCTCCAACTTCCCATCCTCGGTTCCTACTCTTCAACCGCTCCCTACAACTGCCCTAAATCTCTCAAAATCCTCACCCTCGGATGCCAAGCCATCGCCAAACGAGGACTGAAGAATGTCAGCATCGACAACAACCTAAACGCTCTCGCCCTCCTCGCTTCAGGCGACTCTCAATACCTTCCGCTCCTCAAAAAATACGCCTCCAAAGTCGCCGACTACGAGGTCCGCGGAATGGCCACCTGGCACTACGGATACGCTCTCATCTTCCTCGCCGAATACCAAATCGCCACCAACGATCAGACCGTCCTACCAGGCCTCAAACGACTCGCCCTTCTTTCCGCACGCGGACAAAGCAAAGTCGGCACCTGGTCGCACGGATTTTCCCTGCCAGATGGACGACCATCTTCCTATGGAGCCATGAACTCCCCCGGCCTAACTCTAACCATTGGAATGGCCCTCGCTCAACGCGCAGGCATCAAAGACCCCGTTCTCGACAAAGCAGTCAAAAAATCTGCCGCCTTCCTCCGCTGGTACCTCGACAAAGGAGCCATCCCCTACGGCGATCACGTCCCATGGACTCGTGGTCACGAAGACAACGGTAAATGCTCAATGGCTGCCGTCCTCTTCGACCTCCTCGAAGACCGCGAAGCCACCGACTTCTTCGCCCGCATGTCCACCGCAGGATACGACGAACGCGAACGAGGACACACCGGCAACTTCTTCAACATCGTCTGGGCTATGCCCGGCACCGCCCGATCCGGCCAACTCGCCACCCACGCCTACTGGCGTGAACACTATTGGTACTACGACCTCGCACGTAACCACAATGGATTCTTCCGATACCAAGGCTCTCCCGTTGGCGAAGAAGAACACAAAAAATACACCAATTGGGACAACACCGGTACCTACCTCCTCGCCTACGCCCTCCCCCTCCGGAAAACCTACATCACCGGAAAGAAGGACTCCGCTGCCCCCGCTCTCACAAGTTCACAAACCAACGAAGTCATTGACTCCGGACGTGGCTTCTTCAACGACCGCCAAAACGACCCCTTCATCTATTCAAAACGGCCCGAAAAACTCCTCCTCGAATCCCTCTCATCCTGGTCGCCTTTCGTCCGCTTACAATCAGCGAAAGAACTTGGACGTCGTCAAAACAATCACACCGAAACCCTGCTCCCCCTTCTCAAATCAAAAACAAATACACCCGCTACGGAGCAGCCAAAGCCCTCGGCTTCCAAAAGACCTCGCCCCTACAAATCAAAGCCCTAACCGAAACCCTCGACCACCCCGACCTCTGGCTCCGCATCCTCGCTGCCCAGTCACTCTCTCAAACTGGCAATGCCATCACTCCAGCGATTCCCAAGCTCTTAGAACGTTTCACTGCCTACAACTCCAAAGAAGACCCTCGACGGATGGAACAACGATACCTCTCTCTCAACCTCTTCGGCGATCGAGGAATTATCGTCCGGAAACACCTCGATAAGATCGACTCCACCCTCCTCTTCCCCGCCATCCGTGCCGGACTCCTCAACGAAGACGGACGCGCTCGTTCGTCTTTCGCACCCGTCCTAAGCCGCATTCCCTTCGACAAACTCCAACCCCTTCTCCCCGCCATCTATGACTCAATCAAAGAATCTTCACCCTCTGGCATCATGTTCTCCGCCCCCATCCAAATGGCCGGACTCAAACTCTTCACCGAACACAAAGTCTCCCAAAACATGGAACTCATCGTGAAATTTGCTCATGAACAGAAAAAACACGGCAGCGAAAGACGCCTTCCCGACCTCATGAACATGCTCAAGGAATACGGCGCCCATGCCAAAAGAGTCATCCCACTCCTCGAAAAAACCGCCGCTTACTTCGAAGGGGGGGAAGCAGACTATCCCATGAGCCACAGCAAGCGCAAAGCCGCCCTCGTTCGCAAAACCATCACTGAAATTAAGGGACTCACCGCAACCCCCAAACTCATCAAACTTCAACTGAAGTAAATGAGCCCAAACGCACCAATAGCTCGCCCCCCAACAACAACCTGAAATTCTATGAGATGGGACGAAATCGAGCTGGGCTCATGAAATATTCGAGTTAGACAAAAGCCCTTTCGCAATCAAACCGCAGCCTGATACAATTGCCAGCGACAATGAACCCCACAAATCCCAACATCAAATTCCAACAAGCAAGTGAGACCATTTCTGCCTAAATCACCCCCAAAGGCCGCAATCGTGAAGAACCTCAAGGCGTCAACTGCCCAAAATTCCCCATTGTCTAATCATTCATCCCCACTACCTTCCTCTTCCCATGAAGAGATCTGTTCTGACCCTCCTCGTCGCCCTCTCCCTGCCGGCGACTTCACAAGCTCAGGAAATCAAAACCTCCCAAGAAGCTCCCGCAACCAAAAATCTTTACGACTCTGTTCTCAAAATTGAAGTAGCCACCCAAGTTCCCGACTACCGTACCCCATGGAACTCCGGCCGCTTCTCCGGCGGAACCGGCACCGGTTTCATCATTGGCCCTAACCAGATTCTCACCAACGCCCACGTTGTTTCTGATGCCCGCCGAGTCCTCGTCACCCAACGCGGGTCTTCCCAAAAACATGTCGCCAACGTGAAACACATCGCCCACGACTGCGATCTCGCACTTCTCGAACTCCAAGATTTCTCGCCCTTCAAAGATCTCCCTGCCCTCGAAGTCGGCACCATGCCTGCACTCGAATCCAATGTTTCAGCCATCGGATACCCCGTCGGCGGGCAACGACTCTCAGTCACTCGCGGAGTGGTATCCCGCATCGACTTTAGCTCCTACTCTCACTCGCGCGCTGACTCCCACCTTGTCATTCAAATCGACGCCGCCATCAACCCCGGCAACTCCGGCGGCCCCGTCGTCCAAAATGGCAAACTCGTCGGAGTCGCTTTCCAAGGAAACACCAAAGCTGACAACGTGGGCTACATCATCCCCACGCCAGTCGTAAAACGATTCCTCACCGACATCAAAGATGGTCGATACGATCACTACATGGACCTCGGCATCTCCACCTTCCCCCTCTTCAACCCCGCCATGCGAAAAGCCTACAACCTCCCCAACGATGCCAAAGGCGTCATCGTCGCCAACGTCACCCCTCAATCGCCAGCCGACCCTACTCTCCAAAGAGGCGATGTCCTCCTAGCGATTGATGACAACGAAATCGATAGCGCTGGCAATATTCGCATCTCCGGAGAATTCGTCGACCTCAACGAAATCGTTGAACGGAAATTCGCAGGCGACCCCGTCAAACTCACCTTCCTTCGAGATGGCAAGAAACATACCTCCTCAATCACCCTCAAAGAATTCCCCTACTCCAGGATGTACGCCATCCAATATGAAAAAACTCCGAGATATACCTTCTTTGCCGGACTCGTCTTCCAACCGCTCGATCTCAACCTCTTCGCCACATACCAGTTCAAGGACCGAAAGCTTCGCAAAATTTTCAATGACTACATCGAAAAAGGACTCTACCGCGAAATGGAAGACGTCGTCGTCCTCACCCGAGTCGAAAAAGATCGCCTCACCACGCGTATGAACGGTTTCTCAGGAAAAGTCGTCACCGAGGTCAACGGAACTAAAATCAAAAACCTCCAAGAACTCCACGACCTCCTCAACACTTCCAACCCACCCGAATACCACGTCATTAATTTCCACGGTGCTTCACGTCCACTCGTCATCCCCTCATCCGAAGTCGCTACAGCAAACAAACGCATCGCCACTCAAGTCGGCATCACAAAGCCTTTTCAACTTCAGAAATAACACAGCTCCCCAACTACTTACTTAAGAAAAAACTTCCCTCAAATTCAAACAAGCAACTCACTCCGCAAAACTCTAGCAACCATAGCGCAATGAAAAAACTCATCACCATCCTCCTCCTCACCCTGATCCACGCCACACTCGCAAGCCCAGACAAATCCCTCGTCCGCATCAACTCCACCCTCCAAAGCTATAGCGCGTCTCAACCCTGGGAAAAAAATCCCCCACGCACCCGTCGAGGGCTCGGCGTTCTCCTACCCGAAAACAAAATCCTCACCACCGCAGCCATGGCGGCCAATGCGATCTATGTCGAACTCCAATCAGCCGACGGCACTAAGACAATCCCAGCCAAAGTCACCGCCATCGACTACGAAGCAAATCTCGCCCTCATCTCTCCTCTCGATCAACCCGACTTTCTGTCTACCCTCTCACCAGCCACCCTCTCTCCCCCATCCAAAACCGGAGACACCCTGCAAATCCTACAACTCAAAAATAACGGAGACTCTCTTCCCACCTCAGGAACAATCAACTCCATCGAACTCCTCTCCTCCTTCATTCCTGGAAAATTTTTCCTCTCCTACTACATCAAAGGATCTCTCCAATCATCCGGTAACTCCTTTACCATCCCAGCCTTCCGAGATGGCAAGCTCACCGGACTCATCACCAATTACAACTCCAACGACCAGATCGCAGAAGCCATCTCAATCGATATCATCTCAGCCTTCGTCAAAGATGCCACCACTGGCGACTACGAAGGATTCCCAACTCTAGGGGTCAACACAACCACCACCGAAGACCCCCACTTCCGTGGATTCCTTAAACTTCCCGATGACAAAGGCGGACTCTACCTCACCCGCATCTCCCCAGATAGCCCAGCCCACAAAGCCGGACTCAAAAAAGGAGACGTCCTCCTCTCAGTTTCCGGCCACCAAATTGATCGACGCGGTTACTTCAAACACCCCGACTACGGCACCCTTTCTTGGCCCCACCTCATCCGAGGGTCCCAGCCTCTAAATTCCACGATTCCCGTCGAAATCCTCCGCGATGGCAAAGTCACTTCCGTCGAAGTCAAACTCACCCCCTCCCCAGCTCCTCTCGTCACCCCATACCGCTACGACCAAGCTCCCCCCTTTCTCATCAAAGGCGGACTCGTTTTCCAAGAACTCTCCAAACCCTACCTCCAAGCATTCGACAAAGAATGGACCACCCGCGCTCCAACCAATCTCCT
>JAHDGN010000060.1:0-5411 GCA_020627645.1 Akkermansiaceae bacterium | reverse complement strand
GACGTCCTCTTTAGCCCTCAGGACTACGAAGAAGGCCGTAACAGCGTTGTTGTTCTCACACACACCGTCGCCACCGAAGCCACCATCGGATACGACCGCATCTCCAGCCACATCGTCGAAACCGTCAACGGAGAAAAGGTCAAAGACATTCACCACCTCGACCAGCTCCTCCAAAACACCCCAGATACCGGACTCCACACCATCACCACGGACCAATCCCCTTTCAAAATCTTCCTTGACGAAAAACAAGCCACCCAAGTCGACCAATCATTCCTTCAACGCGGCCTCCCCACCCTCAAACGCATTCCAGAGCCCGTCAAAACACCCCCAGCCAAAAGTGCTGAACAATCAGCCCAACCTGCCAAAAACAACAAAACCACATCCTCTACCCCAAAAAAGAAAAACATCCTCTTCCTCGCCGGCAATCCATCTCACGCCAACGGTGAACATGAATTTCGTGCCGGCTGCATCCTCCTCGCCGAGGCCCTCAATAACTCAGGCCTCCCTGTCCACGCTCAGGTCCATTATTACGGATGGCCCAAAGATGAATCAATTTTTGATGATATCGACGTCACTATCGTCTTCGCAGATGCCGGAGGCCGACTCGGCAAAAAAGTCGAATTCTTAGACCAAAAAGTTAAAGCCGGCATGGGCATCATGTTCATGCACTACGGCGTCCACCCCTCCAAAGAAATCGGAGAAAAATACTTCAAACGCTGGATCGGTGGATTCATGGAAACCGGCTGGTCTGTCAACCCTCACTGGATCGCCGACCTCAAACCCAAAAAAGGCCACCCCGTCTCTCGCGGACTTCCCGACAAATTTCCCGCCTTCGACGAATTCTATTACAACATGCGCTTCCCCACCAAAAAGGAATGCTCTTGTTGCTACCCCCTCGCCACAGCCGTCCCTTCAGCCGACCGCATCGTCAAATACATCAACCTCTGGAACGAACATGGCGAAGCTCTCTTCGGAACCGAACAAGCGCTCCTTTGGTGCCGCGATCCTAAAGAAGGAGAAGGCGGCCGCGGCGCCGGATTCACCGGAGGACATTACCACCACAACTGGGCCATCGACGAATTCCGAACCCTCATCCTCAACACCATTGTCTGGCTTGCCAGATCAGACGTCCCCAAAGATGGAGTGCCTTCCAAAACACTCAGTCAACCCGACATTAACCTGAACCTAGACCGCCCCAATCCTCAAAAACCTCTCAAGCTTCCCACCGCTGCCCTCCTGAAACAAAAACCCATGAAAAAACCCGTCCTTAAAAAATCTCCCAACAATTAACACCCCTCAAAAATTCTCTTGCCTACCCGGCAGAGCCATCGATTAAAAAATATCTCTTTACCTTTCCCCTCAAACCTTTCTATTCAGCCCCTTCCGAAGCCCCAAACCTTCCGGTTCATTGGCTAACGAAAAACAATAAACAGCAAATGAGCACAGGTAAAATTAAGAAAATCGTATTCGACAAAGGATTTGGCTTCATCTCAACCGATGGGAACGACCTCTTCTTCCACAGATCAGCCGTAGAAGGTTGCCAATTCGAAGACCTCTACGAAGGCGACACCGTTGAATTCAACGAAGAACAAGGCGCTAAAGGCCCATGCGCCGCAAACGTCAAAAAACCTTCCTAAGGCAACTGGAAACGAAAAGCACCCCCGCATCTTCAAAGCGATCCAACCGCCAGGTTGAGATCGCTTTTTCTATTCCCTCGAAAAAAGCCATCACCCCTGAAAAGGAAACCCCGCTCCGGGAATACCAGAGCGGGGCCACACAAACACACAAAATCAGAGGGGTTTAATTTCTGACAGGCACAAGAAAGCACTGCCCGCTACGTCCAGCAAGTAAAAATCCAAAAAAATGACTCAACCACTCTCCATCTCACGAAATCCCCCTTCTCAAGCCCCAAAAATCCCATCAACCACCGAGACGACTCCCGCCACAAAACCACTGACAATCCTCTCAAATCACAACCCGGCCTTCTTGAGAAACAGTCTCACCGCAAAATATCTTGAAAACTTTAATAAACGGCGGATACATTAAGGCGATATGCAAACTGAAACTAAAACCAACGCCTGCCAGTCCTGCAACTTCTGGAAAGCGACTTCTGAGAACAATGGCGAATGCCGCCGGCGTGCTCCTCAGAACATCGTCTTCGAAGTAAACGACAAGGTAAGCGTCGAATCTCGTTTCCCCGTCACCGACGGAAACGATTGGTGTGGCGAATTCGAAGGCAAATAACCTTCTGATTCTCAAGCACCCAAGCTCCTCTGCGGGAGCTTTTTACCAGTTTCTTATTGCAAACGAGTCTCAATAACGCTTCGCTTGTGGTCCATGAGCCCCCACGAAGTCGACCTTCTTCTCTCCCAAGCCCGCCCTCTGACCCCTCGCGGAGCCGATCTCGTTCTGGATCTTCGCCAGCTCCTCCTCGATCAAGGTCACCCGGGAGACTGCGTCCATTGCTTCTTCTCACTCCTCGGAGACCTCAAACAACCAGCTGCTCTGAGACCCCTCAAAACCTGGCTCGAAAACCACCTCGAAATCGCCGTAAAAGTGGACGACGAACTCAAAGAAACTCTCCCCGTCGAATTCAATCTCTCGCAAAATCTCCACGACTACTGCCACCACGTGATTGAAACAGTTCAACAAGACCGCGCCTACCAAGGCCAAAAAATCCAACTCGCCTTCTCCTACTCCAAATAGTTCGATCATCCCAGATGACGGAACCCCCTTCAGAAATACATCTCCCAAACTTCACCCTCGAAAAAATCACTCCCTGCGACACCTCAGCAGTCGCCAATCTCATCCATCACTCAACAAATTCGTGGCATCTCAAAAATAGAGGTTTTTCAGTTTTTCCCGAGCCCCCCTCTTCCTGCGAACTCTTTCCCCAAATCTACCACGAACTCGACCCCAACCAAGGAATCCTCGCCCGCTCAAATAATCAAATCGTCGGCTCTTGCTTCATCCACCCCCGCCCCACCCACATCGGCATCGGAATCGTCAACACCTGCCCCAGTTCAACATCGTCCGGTGTGGCTTCCGCAATGATGGATCACGCCATCCAGTTAAGCGAAAAACAACACCTCCCTCTACGCCTTGTCTCCTCGGCCATGAACCTCGACTCCTTTTCGCTCTACAGTAAAAAAGGATTTCGACCCATTGAATTCTATCAAGACATGTTCATCCCCGAAGACACCAGCCTCCCACCAGAACATCTCTCCGACCTATCTACCGTCCGAAAAGCAACCATCGATGATTTAGAAGCGATCGTAGATCTCGAACACCAAATCAGCGGCATCCGACGGGAAGCTGATTGGCGCTACCTCCTCGAAAACAAACGTAAAATCTGGTCTCTCTACGTCAATAATCCCACCGAAGGCCAAATCGATGGCTGCCTCGGAGCCATCAATCACCCAGCCTCAAAAATGCTCGGCCCCGGCATCACCCAAACCGAAGAGTCAGCAAAATCACTGATCGAATTTGCCCTCAGGAACTCCGACCACAACCCCGTCTTTCTCATCCCCTCTCGTTTCGAAAAACTCGTCCAACACGCCTACCAACTCGGAGCAAAAAATTGTGAACTTCACATCCTTCAAGTACGAGGACTAGGTGACACCCCCAACGGAATCACCCTCCCCACCTTCATGCCCGAAACAGGATAAAAAAACATGCCACCACAACCAAGCACTCACCAGTCACAACTCAACATTCACAACTCGGCCGCAGGCCGCTATCCCATCGGATAAAGAATATCCCGACTCACTTCATCAATTTTTAACAAAGTTTCCTCGTCCAAAATCATCCCCGCCGCCTTCAAAATTGGATCCATCTGCGAAACCGAAGTCACCCCTACAATTGTCGAGGCTACAAAATCATGCTGCTTACTCCAAGCAGTCGCCAAAGTCGTCACTTCGACACCAATATCATTCGCAATCTTCCCGAACCTCCTTGTCGACTCAAGTGACCTCTCATTCACAAAACGCTCTGCCATCACCTTCTGCCTCTTCGGCCCCTTCAAATAATCAGTAAACCTCGCTCCCTCCGGCACCCCATCATTATACTTCCCCGTTAACACTCCTCCCGCCAAAGGACTATACGGCAACAAACTCACTCCCTCTCGACGCAAACACTCCGCCAATTCATCCTCATCCCGCCGATTGTTTAACGAAAAATTATTTTGTACCGTATCCACCCGCTTCAAGCCCTCAACCTCACTCGTCCACAAACTCTTCATCACCCCATAAGCATTATCATTGCTCAACCCGATTGCTCTCACCTTCCCCTCCCTCACGAACTCATCCAACACCTCCAAAGTATCTTCCGCCCGCATCCCATGATCAGGCCAATGCACTTGATACAAATCAATATAATCAGTCTTCAACCTCCGCAGACTTCCCTCCAACGCCCTCCGCAAATGCACTCCATCCAATGCAGCCTTCGGAAACCTCACTGGAGGACAAAACCAACCGTGCGCTGCCCCGGCCACCTTCGTTGCGATAATCACCGACTCCCGCGATCGATCCTTCATCCAATCACCCACCCACTCCTCCGTGAGGCCTGCCAACTCCTGATTCGGCGGTACCGGATAAACCTCCGCCGTATCAAAAAAATCAATCCCAGCCTCCACCGACTCATCCATAATCCGAAAACTCTCTTCCCGATCCGCCTGAGTCCCAAACGTCATCGTCCCCATACAAATTTCACTCACCACAATCCCACTCCCACCCAATCGTCGCTTTTCCATGACCTTAAAATTTAACCAAAAAATTCCGAACTACTTTTTCTCATCTGGCCTCGACTGAGGAGAATCAGCTGAGAGAGACACCCTAGATTGATTCAAGGACTCAACCGAAAAAGTCGAAATATTCATCGGATCCATCGGTTTTCGACGAGTTTTCCAAAACACAAAGACCACAATACAAGCACCAACAACTACCCCCCAAAATAAAATCTGCCCAAGGGCACTCCCCCCCCTGCGAGATTGCTCATAACCATCAAGTTCTTCAATTCCATCGTAATTATATCGCAACTTTTCGTTTTCCCGAATCAAAGAGCGACTCACTCTACGCATTTCCTCAACTCGTTCGGTCCGCCCTTCCAATAGCGCAACTGGAAATGGACGAATCCCAAGCAAAGTTGTCCGTAGCATTACCTTACCTTCAACTTCCCATTCCTGAACCAAAACTTTACAACTGTTAACTTCCCGGATTCGATTCTCACGGAGTTCCCCCCCAGAACCTAACACCTGCTGACTCAACATTCTTTTCGTAGTTGCCACAAATCGCCCAAGTTCATCGTCGACCATACAAGTTCCAGAGAATAGAACCACCTTTCCGTCCGGGCTGGTCATCACCTCTTCGGCACTGATTCCCACCGAACTAATTTGCTTTTTCAGGTCCTCGGAA
>JAHDGN010000059.1 GCA_020627645.1 Akkermansiaceae bacterium | reverse complement strand
GCCCCCAAAGTCGCCGTCATCCTCAAAGGCGCGCACCTTCAGTGCCCTTCTCTCCCCAATGCTCTCAACTACGACCTCCACGCCCTCGCCTCCGTATGGCAAACATGGGCCTCCGAAAACAACCTCCCCAATTTTAACCAAACCGTCTTCCTCCTCTCCGAAAACCTCACCGGACTTCACCCCCTTGTCGCCAATCACCCCGCCATCAACGACCTCGAAATCCCACTCCCATCGACACAAGAACTCGCCGGAATCATCGAAACCCTCAGCACAAGGGCTCCGGAAGCACTCCAAAAAATTTCCTCCAAAATCCCCTGGGCCGCATCCCGACTTCGCGGCGCCACCGCCAGTGCCGTCGAAGACCTCATCCTTCGCCGCCACTACGATAAAAAACCCCTCAACGAAGACGATTTCTCTTCACTCAAAAAACAACTCGTCGAACGAGACTGCGCCGGCCTCATCGAATTTGTCGAACCCGACCGCTCCCTCGACCACTACATTGGCCTCGAACCCGTCAAAGAATGGCTCCGCCGAGACCTCGACCTCTGGCGCCGAGACCAACTCGACGCCATCCCCATGGGCTACCTCTTCTGTGGTCCCGTCGGAACCGGCAAGACCTACCTCGCTGAATGCCTCGCTGGTGAAGCCGGAGTCCCCGTCGTCACCCTCAAAAATTTCCGAGACCGCTGGGTCGGCTCCACCGAAGCCAACCTAGAAAAAATCTTCTCCCTTCTTCACGCCCTTGATCGCTGCATGGTCTTTATCGATGAAGCCGATCAAGCCCTTGGAAAGCGCAACGCAGGATCCGGTGACTCCGGCGTCTCGTCTCGCGTCTACTCCATGATCGCCAAGGAAATGTCGAACCCCCGCAACCGAGGCAAACTCGTCTGGATCCTAGCCTCCAGCCGGCCTGACCTCATCGAGGTTGACCTCAAACGACCTGGCCGCATCGACGTCAAAATCCCCATTTTCCCCGCAATCCAACCCGACGAATCCCTAGCACTCTTCAAGGCCCTCGCCGGAAAACGAGGACTCAAACTCCCCAACGAAGACTGGCAAAAACTCAAACCACATCTACCCCAACTCGTCACTGCCGGAGGAGCCGAAGCTCTCGCTGTCAAAGCCGTTCGCCTGGTGAAAACACAAACTCACGAACCCTTCGAAGCGCTTCACCATATCCTCACCACCTCACTCCCACCCATTCCTCTCGAGACCATCAAAGCTCAAATGCGCATCGCCGCAAAAGAAGCCACCGAAGCCGAATTCGTTCCCACCTCCGTCCTCGACCTACTTGAATCGTGAACTGGCAAATCATCGCCGCGGGCAAACCCGCACTTGCATACGCCAAATCAGGCATTACCGAATACCTCAAACGCCTCAATCCCAGAGCAAAAATTCAACTCACCTACATCAAAGCGGGATCGTCTGAATCAGTCTCACGCGAACTCCTCCAACGCTCTCAAAACACCTACCGCATCGCACTCGACGAGCGAGGCTCGTCATGGAACACCGAACAACTTGTCAAAAAAATCAATCAGTGGGAGCTCGATCCAGCCATCAAAACGCTCTCTCTCCTGATCGGTGCCTCTGACGGCCATACCGAAGAACTCCGACAGTCGTCTGACAACATCTGGGCCCTCTCCCCGCTCACCCTCCAACATGAACTAGCCCTCGTTGTTCTCCTCGAACAAATCTATCGAGCCTACACCATCAAGAGAGGTGAGCCCTATCACCGATAAGACAAACACCTCCCGAGCTTCCTGCAGCCATCAACTACTCCGACTTCTTGAGTTCCTTAATCCAAATATTGCGATATCGCACGTCTTGGCCGTGCTCTTGAAGTTTAAGTCCCTCATCAGAAGGACCATTTTTGACACCCCCATTAGCCCTCTTCACTGGCACATTGTCCTGAACCTTAACGCCATTCCACCAAACCGTCACCCGAGCTGGCTGAACCAACCGATCTCCCTCCCAAGTCCCAGCCTTAAAAATAAAATGGAAGGCATGCCACTCACCATTTGGACGCCACGCATTCTCAGATGGAACATGCTCATTACAAATTGCCCCAATTCCATGGCCTCCAATCTTCCACAAATAGGGGTTCTCGATATCCTTCTTCTTTTTCGGTGACTCGATTTGAATCTCGTGACGGTTCTGTAAATAGACCCCGCTATTTGAATACCCCTCAGCCTGATCGTCCCCTCTCTTCCCCATAAGCACAAATTCAACATGCCCCTCAAAATCTCGATACTTTTTCTTTGTAATCAAATCATGGGTTCCCCATCCCTTCCCCCCATCGGTCATTAGAACCTGCTCATCACCAGTGGGACTCTTCACAAGCTTCCAGCTGATCGGCATATCCGCCTTCGGCCACATCACCCAATTCTCTTTGACCGATTTCATCGTTCCATCGAAAGGAACATCAGCACCCGTCGGTGCCTTAGCTCCAACATCCTTCGCCTTCTCATAACCAGGCTTATCCTTCGGAAGCACCTTCTGCGCATCAACAGCAAGCGAGCTCACAATCAAAAAACTCACACCAACTCCCAACACTCGACTCGAATATCTCATTTTCACTTCTTTAAGTTACGTCACTGACCCAATCGTCGTATCAACTCTTCCTTGCCTCTATAAATGCCGAAGCTTTCATTGCCAGAATCAGCACACCATCCAAAGAGCACTCATTTTTTAAAATTTGTATTCCTTCGCCGATCTCTCCTACAGGAGCTTAAGAAGGCTCAAGCGCCTTCATTTTGATACACCACTGCACCAATCGCAACCGCCGACGATTTCATCATCACTTGCCCCTGCGACCCTCTGATCACACAATTCCCTCAGATAACCTACTCAGGTCGACAACCGATTAACAAAATCAATAAAAAATCAAAATCTCCCCCTATTCCTTCTCTTCAACGGGCACTGCTTCGCAGACTTCCCTCCACCCCTCAAAATTCCATCGATTTGGAAAACCAGCACACTGATAGGGCTTAACCTCTTGGATCTTACAATTCTCACCATCAAGCATGATGCACTCCGTCGTTCCTTCTTTGTCAATCAATGATAAACCCTGACGATTCTCCCTCAACCTCGTGTAATCTCTGACAAAATCATATAGCGGAATTTTCAAATATTCAGACATCTTCCGTACCTCCCTGTCAGTCAACACAACATCACCCTCCCACTTACAACAATTTGTGCACCGTTGACACTGATACCAAACCTTACCCATCACTCATTTAAAATTTCCAATTCAAAGGTCTACCTTCCAGTCATCTGCTGATGATATCTTTCCACGACCTTAACAAACCCCCGCCATTTCGAACCAGGACGCCCGTTCGTCATCAAAAAATGAGGACAGTTCTTGTTCGGTGGATTCTTGCCCCACCTCGGCCACTTGTAATGCGGCACAACATTTCTCACCGGAATATCGTGTTTGACACACAACCAAGCTGCCAGTTTTGCGGTCCGCTCCATCGTCTGTGATCGACTATTCCCAGGGTGCTCACACATTTCTATCCCAATGCTCGTCCGATTTCCTGGCCCGTTGTGATCCGCATGATTTCCCTGTTCAGTCGTCGGCAAATGCTGCACCGCCCGATACTCATCAACGGTATAATGCCACGAAATCCTCCCCAAAGCTCCCCGCTTTAGAGCTAGCGAATGCCTCCAAGCGTCGGCACCCCGAGACCAGTTTTGAGTCGAATGGATCGTCACATACCTCGGTGACATTCGACGACGCGACCTCCCTCGAGAGCCATACGGCATGTAATCCCTCTTCACATTCACCTCCCGATACATCGCAGACGGACTTTTTTCGGGCCTCTCCACAATCGGCGGAGGATATTCTCCCGGCCTCACAAAAACTGGCTGAGCGGCTGAAATGGTCTCATACCCACCTCCAAAAACCTGACCATCATCCTCAGGCCACGCCGAGACATTCGGCACTCTCGCGTCAACAACTGGCGGATCTGCAGAACAAGCCACGAAGAGCGCAACCCCAACTCCCACAAGTGAAAACCACAGAGATCGATTCTTCATACCGCTGAAAAAATAGCACCAATGGCTCTCCACGCAAGACAACGATTTTTCGAATCATCAAATTCTGACACAAATTTTCCTTTTCAGACCTGGCTTTATCATCGTTTCCTCCTCCGCACCCTCTGAAAAGAAGACATTAAGGGCCCTACTCCGCCTCGAAATTCCTTCAAACAATGAAACCCAGAAAAATTCTTGCCAGCTCCCCATCCTCATCAGGCCTCACCATAGACCTTGTTGAACATGATAGTCGATTCTTCCTAGAGTGCGAAGGACGCCAACTCGACGCTGCCCACCTCTCATTTCCTGCCACACAACTCATCACCCTCCTTTCTCGACCATTCCGCCCCGCACGCCAACCTCGCCTGATTTTCCTTGGACTTGGTTTCGGCCATGCCATCAGAACCGCCTGCGAGGTTCTTCCTCAGGAAAAAGCGTCCTTTGTCGTTTTTCCCGAATCTACTCCACTTCCCGGGTGGTTGAGCCAAAACCTCCCCGAAGATCCACTCGACGACCCGAGAGTTTTGATCGAAGACGCACCCCCCCTTGCCCCACTCTCCGAAGAACTTAACAACTCTCAAGCAATCATCGCCGATCTCGACCATCTAGAGGCTTTCGCACCCAAGGACTGGTCCTTCATCTCGGACTCAAATCTCTTTTCCTACTACGAACGACTCAAGACTGGGGGGCTGCTAGGCCTGATCTCGACCCGCCCTCTGCCCGACGTCGAAAAAGCCCTTCGGAAGACCGGTTTCGAGCTCACATCCGAACTCGTTCCGATTTCAGGTAAATCAAAGCGTAATCGAACACTTTACCTCGCCCGAAAAGGCCACTATCAAAGGACTCACTAAATCGATCAATCAATGAAGACCATCGCAATCGCAACCACCTTCCTCACCGGCAACCTTCTTGCTGGCGATCACGTTGTTAAAACCGAACCATTCAAGGCTTCCATTTCTCTCGACGTTTCTTTCCTGCCCGAAAGCCCGACAGTCATCCAGCTGGAGCCCAAAGAATGGTCTCAATTTGTAGTCACCGATGTAGTGAAACACGGTGCCTCTGTAAAAGCGGGAGACACCCTCATCTCATTCGAAAAAGAAGACTACGAACGAGCACTGACCGAAGCAAAGGCTTCGCTCAAGATCCAAGAACTCCAGCTCACCACCACCAAACGGGAACTTGCTGATCTCGAAATCACGACCAAGAGGTCCCTCGCTGAACTTCAACTTAAAAATGACGAAGCGAAAGATGCTCTTGATTACTTCAACGGCACCTCCAAAGCACTCGAAATCGAGGGCGCCAATGAGTCTCTCAAAGGGGCGAAACGCCGCCTCGAATACCAACAAGAAGAACTCAAACAGCTTCTAGCCATGTATAAAGAAGATGGTGTTACTGAAGAAACTGAAGAGATCATTCTCATTCGCCAGCGTGCTGCGGTCGATGGATTCAAGTATCGCCTCAAAGTAGCCGAAGCAGAAACCAAACGCACAATCGAAACTCTCATTCCTCGCAAAGCCGAGCAACTTCAAAGAAATTTCGACAAAGCAGCCCTCTCCCTAGCCACCGGAAAAGTCGCTCTTCCAAATGCTCTAGAACAAAAACGTATCAATGTTCAAAAAGCTGAGAGAGCTTATGCCCTTGCCTCAAAAAAATTCACTGACCTGCAAGCAGATAGCAAACAACTCACCCTAAAATCTCCAGCTGATGGGGTCGTTTACTATGGTGAAATCAATGACACAGCTTGGAACATCGGCAACGCTGCGAAGGTGCTTGCGAAAAACAAAAACGCCCCGACAAAAACACCCCTTCTCTCGCTCGTAACCAACAAAGCAAAACTCTTCACCTATGGTTCCGTCACCCAAATGGATCGCCTCAATATTCCAGCGAACGCCAAAGGCACACTGACGGTCGAAGGTCTCGAAAACACCGAAATTCCGGCCACCTTAACCAACCTTTCCGCAACACCAAATGCTTCCGGAAAGTATGACGCTTCGATTGCTGTAGATCTCCCTACTAATTCACCTGTCATTACTGGAATGAAAGGAAAAGTTGCTCTGACAACCTACCACAATGAAAACGCAATCGTCCTCCCAAAAAGCGCGATCTCGACGAAAGACGGAAGATCTACGGTGACAGTTAAGCTTGCCGACGGAAAAACAGAAATTCGCGAAATCAAAACTGGGCAACGATCCAACGGAAAGGTCCTCATTCTCTCCGGACTCGAAGTCGACCAAGTCGTGATCCTTCCCGAGCCCAAAAAGTAAACAACTCCAATGCGCCTCATCACACCCCTTCTCGCCGCCGTAACATTGATCGCTACGGCCAGCGCCCAAAAACTGAACGATCTTGCTCCTCTTCCCGAGGTCAAACCACTCCAAAAGGACGAGATCCAAAAGTCAATCACTCGTGGAGTCGACTTCCTCCTGAAACACCAGAACCCAGATGGCTCTTGGGGAACTTCACGAAAAACCAAAAGTCTCAACATCTACGCGCCAGGGATTCACTCCCATCTTGCCTTTCGAACCGGGTCTACCTGCCTAGCCCTCAAGGGGATCCTTGACACTGGAGACCACCGACCCGAAGTGGTGAAAGCCATCGACAATTGTGAAAAATGGCTTTTCAAAAACCTACCGCGAGGGCGTCACGTTGACCCAGGAGCCATGTATAATGTTTGGGGACATGCCTACGCTCTCCGAACACTGGCCGGGCTCTACAAATACCGAAAGAACGCCCCAGAGAAACTCGCTATCATCAAAAAACTTGCTCAGGGCGAAATAAAAAAACTGAATCGAATCGAAGATATCAACGGCGGTTGGGGATATTATGACATGGATGAATACACCAAACATATTTCTGGCCTCCCCACCTCTTTCACCACCGCCACGGTCCTTCTTGGACTCAAAGAAGCTTCCACCACCATTCCAAACCTCGAGCTTCCAACCAAAAACATCAAACGAGCAATAGCCTCAATCAACAAGCAACGCACCCCAGACTGGGCCTTTGTTTACTCTTTCCCCCACCGCATGCACCCCCGCTCAGACATCAATCGGCCTGCCGGATCACTCGCTCGATCTCAAGCATGCCTCACCGCTCTTCGCAAATTTGACGACAAACGAATCACAGACAAACTCCTCTCCCACTGGCTCCAACGACTTTGCCTTCGTGAAGGATGGCTTTCCATCGGCAGAAAGCGCCCCATCCCCCACGAAACTCACTTCGCCATCTCTGGATATTTTTACTACTACGGAATGTACTATGCATCCGAATCGTTCTCACTGCTCCCTCTCGAAAAACAAAAAATCTTCCTCCCCCATCTCGCTCGCCTTCTTCTAACCAAACAAGAAAAAGATGGCTCATGGTGGGACTACCCCCTTTACAGCTACCATCAAGCCTATGGAACAGGATACGCACTCACCGCACTCTCCCGACTTCGAAACGCCCAATAAACAACCATGAGAATCGTCCTCCAACGAGTCTCCCAAGCTTCCGTCTCAGTCGACAACAACACCATCGCCTCGATCTCGCAGGGCTTTCTCATTCTACTCGGAATCGAAGAACAAGATACCTCCGAAGACCTAGACTGGCTCACCCGGAAAATCATCAACATGAGAGTTTTCGAAGACTCCGATGGCAAGATGAACCAATCCCTACTCGACATCTCCGGAGAACTCCTCGTGGTCAGCCAATTCACCCTTCATGCCTCGACCAAAAAAGGGAACCGCCCCTCATTCATCCGGGCTGCACGCCCTGAGATTGCCGAACCCCTCTACCATCAATTTTGCCAGACCCTTGAAAATCTCACCTCCAAACCACCTGCCTGCGGCTCATTCGGCGCAAACATGCAAGTCTCTCTCATCAACGACGGCCCCGTGACCATTACGATCGACTCCAAAAATAAGGAGTAATCTAGTCTACTCCTTCAGCCGAATTGACGTGCCACAGTAAATACAGCGGAACCAATGGAACAACAAAATCTGCAAACTGGTCGGCAAAATATAGCCCAATAGTGGAATATGATGCGCCTTCACATGCCTCCGGCATGACTTCGGCACAAACACCCCCTGACCACAAATTCGGCATTTTACAGGTCGAGATATCGTCAAATAGAAAAAAGAGAAAACAAGCGCTGCTGGTGGAATATAAAGCAGCCAAATTTCCTCCATCCACAAAAACAAACCAATCGCAGCAAATGAAATTGGAATCATGAGTAACATGATCGCCGAGACAAATGCCCCAAGTTTAACCCGAGCCGGAGTAGGATGTAATACCCCTCGAATATAACTTCTCTGATTCTCATTCTTACCCGAATTCAAACCCGGGCTTGCAGATTTACGAATATCGAAGGAGGCCTTCCTCTCAAGCGGCTTCACCTCTTTAGCCTCGCCTGAAAGAGAACTCAGAGACTGATATTCCTGAGGCAGCTTCGTTTCTCCAGAACGCCTGATCCGGATCTCCTGATCCCTCGCCCCTCTCCCTGAGCCGTCTCTCCCCGCCGAAGGAATCTCAGGCTCAGGGATGACCTCACTTGCCTCTTCCAACACCACAACCTCCTCCCGTTTTACGACTTCCTCGAAGCGGTCCATCACTGGCACTTCTCCCACCTGAATCCGGTTCTTCACAATGAACCCCTTATCAACCGGAGTGGCCATCGGGATACTCTCTGAAAGCGCCTCCTCTTGAACACCCTCTAAATCTTCGTCTTGTTCAACATTCTCAAAAGGATCATATCCCGCCCCCTTTCCTAACAACTTTAAAGCACCATTCTTCCACCCCTGAACCACTCCCCGGTCCGGTGCTTCTTCTCGCAATTTTAACAAGGCATTCGCCTTCGCCATTTCAGTGACCAGCTCACCCACATTCACCTCGGACAGTTCTTCAACGTCCTCCACCCCGATTGCAGAGAGAAGCTCAAGGTCAGCTTCTCCAATTCCCTCAATCTCACTTAACAAAACTTTCGGCATATCCGAGGACCAAAACCAAACACCAATCCATCCCGTTCTCCAATCTCATTTTTTCGGACACCCTCAACCTGCCTCATGACAAGCTCGACAACATCTCCTGCAAACTTGCCAATTTCCCCTCCCACTCTGCCAAACGCTCCCGCTCAACAGCCACCACCTCCGGTTTGGCATTCGCCACAAACTTCTCATTCCCCAATTTGCCCCGGCACTTACTAACCTCCTTCTCCGTCTTTTCAATTTCTTTCGACAACCTCGACTTTTCAGCCTCCACATCAATCAGCCCCTCTAAAGGCATAAAGATCTCCCCTACCGCCGTGACCGCACCAGGCGTCCCCTTCTCCGCTTCATAACCATCCTTTCTCGTAACACTCTCAGCACCAACAAGTAATGAGATGATATCAGCCTCTTCCTCCAACCACTCCGGCCCAGTCTTTGCGACAAACTTCACATCCTTCCGAGCCGCCAAACGATACTCAGCCTTCAAATTTCTCAATCGCCCAGCAGCCTCATAGACTGCTGCCGCTCTCTCCTCTCCCAAACGAATCATTTCACGATCAACACCTTCTAGTAAGGAAGCACCCTCCAACACTCTCTCCATCAAAAACTCCCCATCTTCCAAGTAGCCCATTCGTAGACTCAATTCCTCAGTCAAATGCGGCATATAAGGATGCAATAGATGCAAATAACGCCCCATCACCACATCAAAGACGCCCAATGTCGCCTCCCTCGCTTCATCAGCCGCTTCCTCCTTCAGATCCCCCTTCACTGCCTCCAAGAAAAGATCACAAAAATCTCCCCAAAGAAAATCATACAATCGCTGGCCCACCTCATTAAACCGATAACCTGCGTAGGCATCCTCCAATTTCACCGTCAACTCATCACATTTCGACAAAATTTCCAAATGATACGGGCGCAATGCCTGACACTCCGATGCCCTGAAACCCACCCGACTCTCGACCCCAGCCATCCTCCTAAACCGGCAAGCATTATAGATCTTATTGGCAAAATTTCGTCCCTCCTCAATTTGAGCCTCATCGAATCTAACATCAGCTCCAACCGGGGCCGTCCTCATCAAACCAAACCTCAATCCATCCGCTCCATACTTGTCCATCAGCTCAATCGGATCGGGCGAATTCCCTAAAGACTTACTCATCTTACGCCCCTGCAAATCCCGAATAATCGATGTGAAAAACACATTCTGGAAAGGCAATTCTCCCTTGAACCGATACACCGCCATTACCATCCGAGCTACCCAAAAGAAAATGATATCCGGCCCCGTGACCAAATCAGCAGTTGGATAAAACTTCTTCACCAAATCACTCTCCTCACCCAAATCCGTCATCGTCGCAAAGGGCCAGAGCCAGGAACTAAACCACGTATCCAACACATCCTCATCCTGCACCCAATTCTCACCATCCACCGGAGCCTCAACACCCACATGCAAATCCCCCACCTCCATATTCTCCAAAGTCAATGACTCCGCTTCCCTCAAAACCTCCACCTTCTCTTTCCGATACCAAACCGGAATCCGATGCCCCCACCACAACTGCCGCGACAAACACCAATCCTGAATTCCCGCCATCCAATTCGCGTGCGTCTTCGCCCAACGATCTGGACGATAAGAAATCTCCCCGTTCGCCACCGCCGCCGCCGTCTCCTCCGTCGCCGGATACTTCAAAAACCATTGCATCGAAATCCTCGGCTCCACAGGCACATCCGCCCGCTCCGAGAAACCCACATTATTTTCATGCTCCTCCACTTTGATCAACAACCCCATCTCCTCCAACTTCGCCACCGCTTTCTTTCGAGCCACAAACCGATCTAACCCATCCAACTCCGGCACCTGAGGGCAATTCACCGTCCCATCCGCATGCAAGACATCAATAATTTCCAAACCATGACGCTCCCCAATCTCAAAATCGGCCTTGTCGTGGGCCGGCGTAATTTTCAACGCCCCTGTCCCAAACTCGGGATCCACGTGCTCATCAGCCACCACCTCAATGTCAGCCTCCGGAAAGGGCCGCCGAACCCTCTTCCCTACATACTTGCCATAACGTTCATCTTTCGGATTCACCGCCACCGCCACATCACCCATCAACGTCTCAGGACGCGTCGTGGCCACCTCCAAATACTTCCCAGGCTCATCCACCAACTCATACTTAATGTAGAATAACTTCGAATTCTGCTTCTTCGGAATCACCTCCTCATCCGACAACGCCGTTAAGGACACCGGACACCAATTCACCATTCTCTTGCCTCGATAAATCAACCCCTCCTGAAACAAATCCACAAAGACCTGAGCGACCCACTCCGAATACTTCTCATCCATCGTGAACCGCTCTCGGCTCCAATCACACGAACATCCCAACCTTTTCAGCTGCTTAATGATGATTCCCCCGTGCTCTTCCTTCCAATCCCACACCCGTTCCAAAAATTTCTCTCTCCCCAAATCTCTCCGCGTCTTCCCCTCCTCTTCCCGCAACTGCCGCTCAACCTTCGTCTGAGTGGCAATTCCAGCATGATCCGTCCCAGGTAACCACAAAACTTCAAATCCTTTCTGTCGCGCCCGGCGGGCCAAAATGTCTTGAATCGTATTATTCAACACGTGACCCATATGCAAAATCCCCGTCACATTGGGCGGCGGAATCACAATCGAATATCCCGGCTTCTCGGACAAAGGATCAGCCACAAAACAATCCTTTTCCAACCAAGCCTCATACCATGACTTCTCAACATCGGCAGGCTCATAAGCTTTCGGCAACTCGGACATCGCCGCCGTTCCTAAACCACCCCCTCGTTCTGGCAAACCCTAAAAACTAATTCTCTAAATCCTAAAATCCAATTCCCTAAACTCTCCCCCCCCAACCAAGCCTCTTAACCAAGCAATCTGTGAACTTCTGTGCCATCGGTGATCTCTAAAGCAAGCCCCTCAACCAAGAAAGATTAGCGTCCATTCGCGAAGATTAGCGGCCCCCTCTTTCCCCAACCAGGCCTCTCAACCATTTCCGTGACAATCCGCGCGTTCCGCGGTTCCAACCCCCATCTTCCAGGCCTCCTCAACCAAGAACTCACCAGTCACAACTTTCCACTCATAACTCGGCCGCAGGCCGCCCCCTCAACCAAGAAAAATTCTTCATTCTGCATTTCTTCATTTGTTCATTTCTTCATTCCAAAAGTCCTCACCTTCGCCTTCAACATCCCCGCCAAATGATACAACCCAAAAAATGTCCGATTCAAATACAGCGCATCCGGGTTCCCCCTCGAGCTATTCAGTTTCTGCAAATCTTCATCCAACCGACACCTCTCCCCAAAATGATTCAGCTCTTCAAAATACCCCACATTCCCGAAATCAAACACCGCTTCTCGATAAGGACGCCCTAAAAGCTCGATCGATTCCCGAAAAACCCTCTTCAGCAAATCTCGCTCCGCCGGAGAATCCGAATCCAACAACAAGCCAATCTTCTCCAAAACCTCGGTAAACCTTACCTCATCTTTCACCGTCTCCTCATTCAACAACTCAAAATACATTCCATAAAAC
>JAHDGN010000524.1 GCA_020627645.1 Akkermansiaceae bacterium | reverse complement strand
GCAATCGTTACCACCATTACCCCTTCCGGCAACTCATCACCCCATCTCCTCACAATCTCCCGAAATCTCCGCCTCAACAAATTTCGAGTCACCGCCTTCTTCCCCGATTTCTTCGACGTGATCATCCCAAACCGACGCCCCTCCATCCCCTCCTCCCCCAAAAAACCAACCACCACATACCTCCCCGATTTCGAACGCCCACGCTGACGCACCGCCTGAAACTCCCCCCACTGCTTCATCCGTCGTTCCCGATTCAGCCTCATACCACCAAAAATCACAAAAAAACGGGCGCCGCCTCACAACGACGCCCGCTTCAAAAAAAAGTCAGATTACTTGGAATTGTTCTGCACCGTGTGGCGCTTGAAGTGGATCTCCGCTCCCTTCGGAAGGAGACGCTTACGTCCCTTACGACGGCGAGCCTTCAAAATCCCACGTCCAGCTTTTGTCGCCATCCGAGCCCGGAAACCGTGTTGCTTCTTCCGAGTGCGCTTCGAGGGCTGATAGGTCATTTTCATAGCCGTAAAAAAGTCAGGTTGAACAAATTTTCCGCGTCAGCTTGTCCAACGCGGGAGGCGGAGACTAGCCCGATCGTCCCCCTTGTCAAACACTCCCCAATTTTAGAATTTCTCCTCCCATCCAAACTTTGCCACCAAAATTCCCCCCCACTCCCAAATGCCCCTCCCAACTAATTCTTCCCCCCTCACCCCCAACCCAAGGCAACACCCCAAAAATCGACCCCCAATAAAATACCACCACCAATACCGCCAACCCAAAGGCCACCAAACTCCGCCCATAAAACCCCGCCGCCACCAAATACCCCAAAAAACCAAAGACCACCGAACTTGCCCCCACATGAACCGTCCCCCCGCGCCCAATCAACCACACCAAAACCCCGGCCACCACCACAGAAACCAGCACCACCGACCATAATCTTCGCCAACCCGAAATCAAAACCCCAGCCCCCAAAACCAACAAAGACAACGAATTTCCGATCAAATGCCCCCAACCATCATGCAACAACGGCGCAAACAAAATCCCATAAATTCTCCCAAAATCTCGAGGATAAATCCCCCACCGCACCAACCCCCCATCAAAAAATAACCAATCAACCAACTCAATCACCCACAACAATCCCACCACCATCGCAAACTCAAGAAATCTGCCCCAATACCCCAACTCCTTCGCCGACCCATCAAACGCTCGCCCCCCCATCACTTTTCATCCTCCGCTAACAAAACCATCCCCTTCTTCCCCTTACCCTTCCGCTGAGAAGTCTTCAACATTCCCAACCTCACCTCACCATCCTCATTCGTCTGCCAAAACTTTCTCGTCCGAGCCTCCAAACACGTCAACCACCCTCCACGACAAGCCCCCGTATCAATACAAATCGTATGCCCTTTGTCCGAAGGCACCCCATCCCGCTGAATCGTATGCCCACAAACCACCAACTTCCCAGACAGATGAGCACGGGCATCATGAAACCGATGCCAGGCCATATCCTCCAAATTCTGCTTCTTCAACGACTTCCCAGCCTCCACCCCACCATGCACATAAATCACCTTCTTCGTCTGATAATACGGCTCACAACCTCTAATGAATTCCCAATGCTCCTCAGGAATATTTTCTAATTTCCCGCCATACGAACCCAAGGTCTCCAACCCACCAACGCGCTCCCAATAATCCATATGATCATCCGACATCCCCGCCTCTCCCATGATCGCCTCATGATTCCCCTTCAATGTCACCAAATCAGCCTCCCATGGCCACTCCAACAAATAGTCAATCACCCCCCGACTATCTGGACCACGATCCACATAATCACCCAACATCACCACCTTATCTCCCTTTTCAGGCGAAACGACATCCAAAAGCCTCTTCAGAGAATCCAAACACCCATGCACATCCCCTATCGCAAATTTTTTTCCCAAAACTACTTCACAAAGCTAAACCAAGCACCTCCCAAAAGAAAAGCCTAATACTCTTCCATTTCTTCCC
>JAHDGN010000523.1 GCA_020627645.1 Akkermansiaceae bacterium | reverse complement strand
TTCCCCCCACCACCTGGCACCTCACCGGCACCTACGCTTAACCCGGATATTTCATGAGCCCCACCACAAAAAAACCTCATAGAAGTCCCCCAGCCAAATCAACATCGGTCTCATCTTCAACCAATGACTCACCAGTCATTCCATTTGCCGCTCGAAGCGGCATCTCCTATAAAAGCTCATCGTCAAAAGCAAAAAGCCACCGTCAAAAACTTTCAGCCCCGATTGCCTAACAACCAAATCCATTTGTCCCCTCCACCAAGAACTCAACACTCACAACTCTAAACTCACAACTCGGCCGCAGGCCGAAAGCCCCTCCCCCCAATCAAAAATCAAAACTCCGAAATCTTATTTCTAAAATCCCAGTGAAATATCTTCCACTCATCGTCATCACCCTCCTCTCCCTCGCAGCTGGCCTTGCCCTCAGCCGACTCCAATCACTCCACCTCATCTCCACCTACACCATGGGGATCTTCCTCCTTCAATTCTCCGCCCTGAAACTCTTTGACATCCCCGGCTTCGCTCGAGGCTTTGCCAAATACGACCTCATCGCCTCACGCCTTCCCGCCTACGGCCTCCTCTATCCATTTCTCGAACTCGCCCTCGCCCTCGGATACCTCGCCCAACTCGGCACCCCCGTCTATCTCGCCACCATCGTTCTCATGTTCGTTGGACTTCTTGGCATTATCCATGCCCTCAAAAATAACCTCAACACCAACTGCGCCTGCCTCGGCACCACCCTAAACGTCCCCCTCTCCACCGTCGCCGTTGCCGAAAACTCCTCCATGACCATCATGGCAATCCTCATGCTCATCGCTTAGAAGTCATCTGAAAAAAACACTACTTCTCCTCAACTTGTTTCGCATACGCCCGAATCACCGCCTCCAGCTCCATCCGCACCCCTTTTTGCTCCCCATTCAAATCACCCATCACCATCGGTGACTTCTCCAAAACATCATTTTGAAGATCAAACATCCTCCCATCTCCATAAACCTTATAACGATGATTCCTCGCAAAAACCCTCACCCGATTCCCCTTATTTCTCTGATACCAGCAATAAATCCAACGCCTAGGATCGCCCGTCTGCCCCCTCAACTGTGGCCAAAAACTACGACCATCAATTCCCTCACCTAAGGCATCACGAGGAATATCCGCCATCTCACAAATTGTCGGCAAAAAATCACTAAAATCAATCAGATCATCAACCTCCCTAGGTTTCACATTTCCAGGCCCATAAACAATCAACGGAACTCGCGTCCCACCATCCGTCATCAACCCCTTCCCCCCAACAACCAATCTTCCATTCGCCTGAGATCTCACCGGACGATCCGTCCCGTTATCACCCACAAACAAAATCACCGTATTTTCCAAAACTCCCTGATTCTTCAACTCTCTCACAATCTTCCCAACCAACCGGTCCATATAGTTGACCTGATCCCCGAAAAATTTCTCATCCCCTCGATAAGTAGGAGAGCCCAAACTCTTCGGATCCCAACTAGCCGACTTCGGCGTGGGCGCAAAAGGACAATGAGTCAACACCATCGGGTAATAGACAAAAAATGGCTCGTCCTTCTTCCTCTTCACAAAATCACAAACAAACTGAGTCAATAGATCCGGTCCAAATTCCCCACCATCATAATCCTCCTCCACTCCGTCTCTCTCCAACCGAGGATTCACATACCGAGTATCAAACCTCTGACCCTTTTCTCGAGTAGAACCTCTCGTATGCTGCCACAACAAAGCCTCATCAAACCCAAAGTGCTGAGGACTATCCTTCTCTTTCCCCAACTGCCATTTCCCCGCAACACACGTCGCATATCCTGCATCCTTCAGATAATGAGCGAACGTCTTCTCCCCCCTCCGCAAAACCCTAAACTCGACATAATTACGAAAATTATATTTCCCAGTCATGATCTGCACCCGAGACGGCGTACACAACGGCTGAGAGTAACAATGATCGAACCGAACACCTTCTTTCGCCAATCGATCCAAATGAAAATTA
>JAHDGN010000522.1:1720-2006 GCA_020627645.1 Akkermansiaceae bacterium | reverse complement strand
CATCCTCATTCTAGCATTACTCAGCACAGCGGCCGCTGCAGCTAAGCCCGATAAGCTCCAACCTTCGACCCTTGGCCTGAATTCTTCGACATCGAACAAATCCCACTCCCCCCCGGCATTGATCCTCAAATTGGTGGACTCGACGCCTTCCCCGACGGCCGCATCGCCGTCACCTTACACCGAGGCGAAGTCCTCATCTACCATCCCAAAACCAAAAAATGGACCCGCTTTGCAGAAGGCCTCCACGAACCACTAGGCCTCCTCGTCGAAAATGATCGCTCTATCC
>JAHDGN010000522.1:0-1710 GCA_020627645.1 Akkermansiaceae bacterium | reverse complement strand
GCAGCGACCCGAACTCACCCGCCTCACCGACACCGATGGCGACGGCACCGCCGACACCTACCAAACCGTCTACGACGACTTCGGCCTCTCCGGCAACTATCACGAATTCGCTTTCGGCCCCACCCGAGACCAACAAGGGAACCTCTACATCGCCCTCGGCACCGCTTCTAACGGAGCCAGCATCCGACCCGAAATCCGAGGCAAATGGAGCGATATAGGACTCGACCGAAAATCCATGACCGACCGCGCCAACTGGAAACAACACAAGCAAAACGCTGGCCGCATGTATGCTCGCGTCCCCTACCGAGGGTGGGTCCTCAAAGGCACCCCCGATGGCTCCTCATGGGAACCCTTCGCCTCCGGATTTCGAACCCCCGACGGCATTGGCGTCGACGCCCAAAACCGCCTCCTCGTCACCGACAACCAAGGCGACTGGCTCGGCACCTCAAAAGTCTACCACGTCCGCAAAGACACCCACTCCGGACATGTCGCCTCCCTCGTCTGGCGCAATGACTGGGACGGCCGAAACCCACTCAAAGTCCCCGTCCCCGAACTCGAAAAACTCCGCACCCCCGCCATGGCTCTGCTACCCCAAGGAGAACTCTCCAGCTCCCCAACCCAACCCATCGCCATTCCTAAAAACACCTTCGGCCCCTTTGCCTCACAAACTCTCATCGGTGAAATGAACCTCCCCACCCTCGTTCGCCTCCTCCCCGACCCCGACGGAGAAACCTCTCGAGCCGCCGCCATCCCCTTCCTTTACTCACCCAAACTCGGACGCGGCAACCACCGCCTCACCTTCTCACCAGACGGATCACTTTGGGTTGGCAAAACCCACCTCTCCTGGGCCGGCAGCGAAGGGCTCACCCGCATCACTCTCAAAGACAAACCCAACTTCCATGTCGAAACCGTCAAAGCAGGAACGAGCACCTTCACTATCAACTTCAACCAACCACTCCACCCCGAAGCCCTTAAATCCCTATCCGTCCAGAGACATACCTACCACTACCACATCCGTTACGGATCCAAGAAGGTTGACCTTCAACCAGTCTCCGAACTTCAAACCAATCTCACCAACAACGGCAAAACCCTGACCCTAACCACCAAAGCTCCCCTTCTCAAAAACTACCTCTACACCATCCAACTTCCCAAGGCCAAGTCAACCAACGGCCTCCCCCTTCTCGGAGACGTGATCTACTACACCAACGCTAGACCCAAAACACCATAGAGAAAAAAACAAAATACCTCACCATTCACTCCTAACAAAAACCGATAAGACGAAAATCCTAATCACTCTAACCATAGCTACTTTCTTCGCTGACGCAGAAAAAACATCGACCGTTATTGTCACTCACATTTTCACTTTGGAACAAAAGATTTAAAAAAGAAGAATCTCTCAAATCATGAACTTCGCACCAGCAGACGACATCCTCGGCTCAGAACACCTGGTCGTTACGACCGACCTAACAAACCACCCCAAGCTTCCTGGTGGCACCTACCAATTTACCGAACTTTACTGCACAGACCACGACTGTGACTGCCGTAAAACCATCATCCAAATCTTCCACAAAGGTCAACCCGTCGGCCAATTAGACTACGGCTGGGAAACCGCAAAATTCTACACCAAGTGGGCACACGGAAACAAAGAAATCGGCCGCGAAATGAGCGGCTGGGCCTCCAGTCCCCTTTACAACTACAAACTCAATCCTG
>JAHDGN010000058.1 GCA_020627645.1 Akkermansiaceae bacterium | reverse complement strand
CCCGTCGGCCCCAAATTAATCAAATACCCAGGCACCATCGCATCGGGCCCCCTCGAAGCAGGCCGCTCCCATCTCCCACGATTGTCCTTCTCAATCCCCCACAAACCAACCATCGAGAAACACAAAAACCCATAAAAAAGAGCTCCAAAACGCGCTTTCATTCGCAAAACATAGCAAAGACTTACATGTACGCCACCCCTCAAAAAAATTTAGTGGAAAAAGATAGCAAATAGGGTCGAATCAAAACTATCACATGAAGATCCTTCTTTCTCTTTTTTTCGCCACCTTAATTGCTGAGGCCAAGAAACCAAACATCGTGCTCATTTGCGTCGATGATCTTCGCCCCGAACTCCACTGCTACGGAGCTTCCCATATCCACTCTCCGCACATCGACGCCCTTGCAGCCCGCGGCAGACTCTTCAAAAATCACTACGTCCAGGCCCCCACTTGCGGAGCCTCTCGATTCACCCTCCTTACCGGACGCTACTGCCCCACCGACAATCACGCCCTCATTCTTCGTTCCCAAAAAGAAATCATCCACCCCTCCCTCCCTGCCCACTTCAAAAACAACGGATACACCACCGTCTCCGTCGGCAAAGTCAGCCATCATCCCGGTGGCCTTTGCGGACGCTTCTGGAACGACCCCACAAAAACCGAAATGCCACATTCCTGGCACCGCTCCCTCCTCAATCACGACCAATGGCAACACCCAAAAGGATGGATGCACGGTCTCGCCAACGGAAAAATCCGCAAGAAAGCATCCGAGATGCCCGTCTTCGAAGCCATCGAAGGTGACGATTCAATCTACCCAGACGGCCCCTCCACACAACAAGCACTCGAACAACTCGACACCCTCGCTAAATCGCCCAAACCATTTTTTCTAGCCGTTGGCATCCTTCGCCCCCACCTCCCATTTGGAGCCCCCCTAAAATACCTCCAAAGATACAAAGACACCACTTTCCCACCAATCCCACACCCCAACAAACCACCTGGTAAAACCACCTGGCATCACTCTAACGAATTCATGAAATACAAACGTTGGGGCAAAAACCCCAACAAAAACCCCGAATTTGCCACCGAGGTCCGCAAACACTACGCAGCCTGCGTCACCTACGCAGATGCACAAGTTGGTCAGCTGTTACAACGGCTCAAAACCCTCAATCTAGACGAACAAACCATCATTATTCTCTGGGGGGACCACGGCTGGCACCTCGGCGAACACGCCGTCTGGGGAAAACACACCCTCTTCGAAGAATCGCTTCACGCCCCTCTCATCATCACCACACCAAATCCAACCAAACCAGGAAAAGAATCAACATCCCTCGCCTCCTCAATCGACCTCTTCCCCACTCTTTGCGACCTCGCCCAACTCCCCAAACCCAAATACCTTCACGGACAATCACTCCTCCCCATTCTCCAAAACCCCGACAAACAAGTCTCCTCCCACATCATCTCATATACGAATGGAGCACAAACGATCCGAACAAATACTCATCGACTGATCAAACACAGGAACGGCCACGTTGAACTCTACGACCACACCTCTCCAGAAAAAGAAACCAAAAATATCGCCCCCCAAAACACCAAGCTCACAGAAAAGCTATCCGCCCAAATTAAAGACGCTTTAGAATAAAAACATATATTTTTCATGAAAATATAAATATCTTTTCACCCAGATAATATAGTCCACTCAAACAAGTTGGCTGCCGGCTCAAATCAGTAATAGCAGCAAGGTATACGAAGGACATGAAGGCGGGTGTGAGTCGTTCACAATGCTTGTGAATTCGTCGAAATTATAAAATTTCAGGTTTCAAAATGTCAGAATGATGGAACGATTTCGGGCATGCGCAGGGCAGCAGGAAGAGGGAGTAGTGCAGACACCTCGGTTGACGACAAACGCGGCAGCGCCCCGTGTTCTCTGAGACTCGTAAAGCGCTGCCTCAAAAATCTCGCACCAATCATTCCGCCGTTTTGAAACTAAAAGTCGTTATGGCTTGGCACTTTAAGGGTGTGTCTGGCATGACAACTGCAGAACTACTTCAGCGAGTAGGCGGTAGAGTCGCCCCTACCGCCTCTCACACCACCGAGCACACGGTTCCGTACCAAGGCGGTTCATCTGAACGATCTCTTTTCAAGGAAGCGAACCCGATCTTGCAGATTCACCAACCCAAGTTGATCAAAGTCTTTCTTCAGAAGAGCTCGGTTCATGTGGCTGGCTCCGCTGTTCCACCACGGCCCAAGACCATGGCAGGCGCTGGCTGATGAGGTTTCTTCCCTCAGACCCAAGCCCATGAGTTTCTTACGCTTCGTTCGCGGTCGTTTCCATTGTCGCCACAGGATATTCCTCGATTTCCTCCGAATCCATTGATCCAGCTCATCGAAGATTCCTCGCGTTGCAATCGCTCTGAAGTAACCACTCCATCCTCGCGATACGGGATTGAGATCTTCTTCAATAAAGCGTTTAAGATTCACAGCTAGTGGTTCCCTCTACCGGTCCTTCAGGAGACTTGAACCCCGCAGTCAGTGCACCTGCCGGGCGCACAAACAAAAAAACATGCAAAAATTCCATGCCCTCGCATGAATCTAGCCTCCTCTTTTGCCCAGAAAACAACTTGTTTACTCACCACCTAGATTGTTTGGTGGCTGCCGCGAATTGCAACCCAGCCCTCTCGCAGCAAGCATTTCCCCAGACGAAGGAATCACACCCTAAACTCAATGTCGGCGGTTGGATGGGCTTTTGAATGGACGTTTGCCCTGTCATTCCAACGATTACAGTACTCTAATACTCGCTGTTTTATCTCCGCCGCCTTGTCAAAAGACTAAGCCCGCTCAGCACCAAAAGACTCGCTGAAGCTGGTTCTGGGATGATTGTGAAGCCAAGATCTTGCATCACGGCAAGGTCTAATGGAGTCAACATTCTGAGGTTATCACCCTCATCTCCAGCACTTACCATGATATTACTATCTGTTCCATAAAGGTCCGTATCAAAATGTCCGACACTACTACCGTCCTCATACGTTGTTGGTGTGTAGAGAGCGACCGCCATTCCTCCATTGGCAGCCATGGCATTTGGGCCGTAAAAATAAAGACCACTTGGCCCCGTGCCACCAATAACCGCGGAGTTCCAACGCGTCAGATCAACAACACCCATCGCACTAATGATTCCCCCCGTCGTTGAATCACCGAGAAACTGATCATATGCCGTATAACGGCCCGGATCGGCAACGGTTCCTGCAGCTCCATAATTGTCCTCCCCGCTCTCGTAGATTCCTTCTGCAAAGCCAATGGTATGAATGATCTCATGCAAAACAGTGTCATAAAAACTATACTGATTTGAGGAAATCGTTGTGGCGTAACCCCAATTTACATCACTCCCAAAATCTATACTAATATCTGCAGAACTACCATTTAAGTCAATTCCAGTGAGTGCTTTATGATAACCCGTAGAACGAACACCAAAGGTGCCACCAGTGTCGTTGTAATCTACGGATGCCCCGCCAAGAATTCCCGGTCCGAGAGCGGCAAAGTTGAAATCGACATCAATTGTTGTGTCAACATTTCCAGTTATCTTAGTAGAGATTTCGCTAGCAGCTGCGATTGCGGCGTTTCTCGCATTTGCAGGAACGCTAGCTCCAAAATTAAAATTGAACGAAATCGCACCTTGTGAGATCTGCACCGTAAGAAGGAAGGAAAATGTTAGCAGTTTTTGCATAATACTTTTTAGATTTCGTTCACGTTTTTGGCTGCCCAACAAAACACTTGTGAAGAAATGTTTAAAACCTTTCGAGGGCCAGGCTGGCGGTTACATCATGGGTAATCAGCAAACAAATCAAGTTTTGTTAGAATCTGGATTTGAAGATCTTATGGTCAGAGATTCAGGAAGACAAAGCCAACCGCTTCGCGATGTAACCTCGAGCCACCTTAAAATAGTCAAAGCAAGCCTATGATGCCTGTTGAGACTTTCAGGAAGAATTCAAAAATTCGTTACCTTAGCGTGAATTTAGTTCCATCTCTTCTCAAATAGTTCGAGGACTTATCCTTGATGCTCAGTATGGAGACTTTTACATCTATCGCCCATCCTCTCCCCAACCCGGTGAAGATCCTGCAAACTACCAAATTTCGATCTCTCCTCCACTCCCCACTCCATCAACCACTCAAGATACCGACGGAGACCTACTTCCAGATTCATACGAATTAGCCAACGGCCTCGACCCCAACAACCCAGCCGATGGCAACACAGACAACGACAACGACAACTTCACCCGAGGCCAAGAATTTCTGTACGGAACCAACGACTTCAGCTCCTCAGACCGCCCTCAAATCACAATCAGTGATCAAAATGAATCATCCCCTCAGCTCAGCTTCTCAATCAAAGATCAAAAATCCTATCGCCTACGACACAGCAAAGACCTCATCAATTGGAGAATCATCGAAGACTTCGGAGTCATCACCGGAAACCACGAAGTCAAATTACCAATCACCCTCCAACAAACTCGTGAATTCTTCTCCCTCGAATCATCTCTCCCATAAAAACTTGAGATGAATCGAATTGATATCGATTCCTCAAGCGATTAATGACGAAGAGAACAAAGCAAAGTATTGCCCTTGAACAAAGTCGAGGACCTGATAGCCAGACCCCATGTCTATCAGGCAACATCTACTCTCTATCGCAATCCTCTTTAGCAGCTTTGCACAAGCTGCTGAGCTCCGTGACTGGACATCATCAACAGGGTCAATCTTAAAGGCTAAATTCAAAAAGATCGAACAGAGCCATCCTCGTCACCCCGAAATCCAAAATTGTCAAAGTCCGCATCTCAGACCTCTCACTCGCCGACCGCGTCCACCTCGTTGAATATGCTGATGCCGATAAAAAAATCATCACCAACTTTGAACTCGGCACCCCCGAAAAAGCCATTCGGGTTGATCGCAAATCTTTTAAAGCGCTCGAAGAGCCAATGGGTTTCGGAGATTTAACCGAACTTTCCTTCCGCGTCACCGAAACCCCACATTTCATCTTCGCCTCCACCGGACGATTCCGAGTCGCAGCACTCGCCGAAACCGCCGAAGCCCTCTGGCATGGCATGGCCTTCCAACACATGAACTTCCGGCGTGACTGGGGTGACAAAAAGAAAGTGATCATCATCACCACAGACGACGAGATCTACAAAAAACTGGGCGAATGGTATACTCAATGGATCCAACAAAATGCCCTCGAACCACAAGAAGGCGCTGACATTGCCCGCCGCATCTCAGCGACCTGGATGGAATCCTCAGGAAACTCCCTCAACCTCCCCGAAACCCAACAAAAAAAATATAAGGCCTTCTCCTCTGCCGATATCCTCCGTGTTCGTGAGGGACATCTCAAATCCTTCACCAAACCTTTCAGTCCCTTCCCCACTCACATGATGTCCGATATGCTTATCAGACACCAAATGGGGGGAGTCAGCGACATCTCGCCCAACGGTTACTTCGCCCTCACCACTGGACACGGGTATTTCAAGGAAATCAAAATCGCAGGGAAATCTGAAACAACCCTGATCGCCGCAGGAGACTACGCCGATAACGAGATTTCCTCAGCAAAAGGATTCGATACCGGAAAATCATGGGCTCGCAGCCTGCGTAAGCTCGTCCGGCGCAAAAAGGTAAAACCCAACCTCGAAGAACTGATCAACATCAAAACCGGAAGAGGACTCACCCCCGAACAACTTGTTCTGATCTATTCACTCTCTCACTACATGCAAAGCACTCCTGAACGCGTCGCCTCCTACGCCAAGATGATCAAGCGCATCGAATCAAACAACCAAGTCCCAGCTCTCATCGAAATCGCAAAGATCTTCAACTTCAAGTCCGTTGAAGAACTCGAAAAAGATTGGACAGAATACATCACCAGCAACGATTTCAAATAGACCCAGCACCATGAAAAAGATTTCACTAGCACTCGGCTTCCTCCTTTCCATTCTCATCTTCCCACTCCACGCTCAAAAAGCTGGAATCGAACAGGAATACCGGACCTTCACAAACACCAAAGGAAAAAAGATCCAAGCCGTCCTTCTCGACCGAGACGACAAAAAACAGACCGCCACGCTACTTCTTAAGAATGGCAAACGCACCCGCGTCCCCCTCGCAAAACTCAGCGATGAGGACCAAAAGTTCATCAAAGAATGGAATCGCGAACGCGCCATCTTTCTCATGTCCTGCCGTGGACTCACCGTCAAACAATTGCTCGAACTCCGGGGCTACGAAGTTGTCCGCTACGAGCTCGACAACAACTCCATTCTGATCGACGGCAAACTCAACGGAAACCCCGTTAAATTCCTCGTCGACACTGGGGCTGGAACTTCACTCCTTCACCTCCCAGCCGCCCAGGAAAACAAGTGCCAAATCGGGCCCATGACCGAAACGGTCGCCGGAGTTGCAGGCACCTACCCCGCCGGCTGGGCCACCGTCAACACCCTCGAGTTCGGTGGCTGCCTCTTCGAAAATGAGAAAATTCTCGCCGCCGACCGCCGCATCGGAATGCCAAAACAATTCAAAATCAACGATGCCATGCTCCTCGGAGCCGAATACCTCATCAAACTCGAGACCGTCATCTCATACAAGGAAAGGCTCATTTTCTTCCGCCCAGACAAGTCCGACAAAAAGGGCGAAACCAATAACGACGACCCCTTCGGATTCCGCATCTTCAAAACAAGAGAAGGAAAAAAATTCCGGGGCAAAATGATCAGCAAAAATGATGCGACAGCCAAATTTAAACTCACCAACGGAAAGACCAAAACCGTTTCATTCATGAGCCTCAGCGAGGCGGACGAAGCCTATGCCTATGATTGGAGTGAGCAAAAAGCCACCTTCATGAGCCACTGTCGATCACTCACCGTCGAAGAACTTCTTGAACTCAGAAAATACCAATCCTGCCAATACGACCGACAAGGAAACCACATTTTCGTCGACGGCACTCTCAACGATAACGAAGTCACTTGGATGATCGATACCGGCGCAGACAATAGCCTTCTTCACCTCCACTACGCCAAAAAACATGGCTGCAAGGTCGGCCCAATGGATAAAAAAGTCTACGGCATCGGAGGCTCGGCTCCAGCCGCAGCGACAAAGATTGACAAAATCACTCTCGGCAACGCCGTCTTGACCAATCGTATTCTCCTCTCAACCGACCTCCGAAGGAACAGCGAAAATAAGGAACAACCATGGGTCGGCCTGTTTGGAGCCGATTACATGCGGGAACTCGAAGCCGTCATTACCTACCGCGAAAACAAAATTTTCATTAAACAAGAGAATTAAAATTAAGTTTCCCCAACCGATCCGGCGACACGTCTGTGTTGTCGGATCGTTCCCCCGGAACCACCTAATCCCACCTCTAGCCCGTTCTCTCTCAGATCCGCGAAACGCTGCCTCAAAAATCTCAAAAACAATCATTCCGCTATTCTGAAACTAGAAGCAGTATACACTGCCTACTCTTCGATCATTAGAGTAGGTTTCCCCCTCCTCCCTACCTTCCAGAAAACCATTGAATGATTTAACATTCACTTCGACTACAGATTAGCTCTAATCCATGAAGTGCGCTACCCTAAGCAATCATCAGGGCTCAAAATTTTTTCGATCAATGAACCCCAAGATAAACGTATAATCCCTAATAATTGCATACAATCATGCTCGACCGACGCTCTTTCCTCGCCAAATCCATCCTCTCCTCTGCAAGCTTCCCTCTAGCTTCCTCCCTTCTTGGAAAAACCCACACAGGCTCTCAAGTTCCCAAGAGATACATATTCATCCGCAAATCAAACGGAACCATCCCCTCTCATCTCATCCCTCCAACCTTCTCAGAAAAAGACAAAAAGGCCGACCAAGCTGGCGAAGCACTCGATATCAACCTCGCCTCCCACCAACTCCCAGCCTTCATGGCTCCAGTAGAGGGCCTCAAAGCTCAAACCACGATCATCCAAGGCCTCTCAGGCCGAATGATGAAAATGGACAGCCACCACCCCAAACACTCCTGCCTCGCCCTCGTTGATTCCACGGGCGAACCTAGCTCCTTCATCAGAACCTCCCTCGACTTCGAACTCGCCAAACTCCTTCCCTCTCCCTTTGGACATATTGGTTTCTCCGCCGCTGCCGACACCTTCGGCATGAGCGCAGGATTTTCCATCAAAGCTCCCGGCCTCTCCAACTATGTCTACTGCACACCCAACGTCGCATACTCCGACATCTTTGGCTCCGTCTCCAACAACCACACCGACCGGGTCAAGTTCGCCCTCAGAGACGAACTCCTCAAATTCTCTGCACAAAGTCAAAAACTCAAAACAAACAACCCCGCACTCTCCGACAAAGAACTCCAAAAAATTGGGAACTACGCTCAATCAACTGAAAACCTTGTCGAACGAAGCCGCCAACTTCGTGACAGAGAAACCCTCCTTCGCAAACATTCCCCACAACTCGACCCCAAACTCCTCTCCAACACGATCTCCACTTCCGACAAACAAATCGGACACGCACACATCGCGGCCGCAGCCCTCGCCGCAGGCGTCACCAATGTCGTCACCATCAACATGGATGACACTCAAACCAAATACCCCGAACTGGGACTCCAAAATGGAAACGTCCACGACGTCGGGCACAACAAAACCCTCAGCGGCATCTCCGCTACCCGCGCCCGCGAAATCATTCGCACCCAACACATGAAAACCGCATCCATCATCATCGAGAAACTCAAAAATACTCCCGAAGGCGATGGAAACATGTTCGACAATACCGTGATCTATTACCTCACTGACTGTGGTGAAGCCCACCACTCCGAAGGATTCCAATGGCCCTTTGTCATCTTCTCAGGGAAAAACGTCAACACCCACCTCCATGGTCGATACCTCCGCTTTCCTGGATACGCAAACGAAGGGCACCAAACACTCGGCAATTTCTACACCACCATCCTAAACTCAGCCGGCAATCCCATTCCACACTACGGTAGCCTCGACCCCAAACTTGAAGCTCTCAAAGTCCCACAAATTGGGCCCATCAAACAACTCCTCGCCTAAATGATCAAAGCCCTCAAAATCCCCGTAGCAATCATCATTGCTACGACGAAGATCGTATTATCTCAGGATGCGCCCACCCTCAAGATCACCCCCCCAGAACACGTCACCGACTTTCTCCACAATCACTGCGTCGATTGCCACGATGACGTCGAACAAAAAGGAAATATCCGACTCGACAACCTTCCCCAACTCACATCAAAGAACGGACTAGCCATCCTTGGTCGACTCGAAGAACAACTCTACATCAACGCCATGCCCCCGAAAAAACGGGACCGTGACGAAATCGATTCTTCAGAGAGAGAACAAGTTCTCCAATGGATCACCCGTGAACACAAACGCCTAAAAGCCACTTCTGTTTTCCAACAAAAACTTCGAAAACCAAAATACGCCAACTACCTCTCACATCAAAAACTCTTCTCCGGAGAAATCAAAACTGCACCATACTCTCCAGCACGTCGCTGGCTCATCTCTCCATTCATCTACAACCAACGATTTAAAGAAATCATGGGCCTCGATGAACGCACCATCTTTGGACAACAACTTCGAAAGTCCTTCATCACGCCTTTCAATCTCTCCGATCAAGATTCAATTCAATACTACGATCTTCAGATCCTAAACCAAGGACACCTCTCCACCATTCTCGCAAACGCCCAATGGTACGCCGACAAACAGCTCGAAGATTTTCTCGTCCGAAACAAAAAAGCCATACCCAAAAAACGCCATGCCGGTGGCAACTCATGGGTCGACGAATGGCGCCCACCCACAGACCCCCTCATCGAAAAAATCCTCAGCTCAAAATCCCCACCAAATGACGAAACCATCACTCAACTTCTAACCCAACACTTTCAAAAACTTCTCAACCGAAAACCAACCGAAACCGAAGTCCAAACCTACCTCAAATTTACAAAACAGAATCTCAAAATCAGTGACACCATACTCGCAGTACGCAACCTACTGATCGCCGTCTTCCTCGAAGAAGAAATCTACTACCGCTCCGAATTTGGACACGGCCCAGCCGACCGACACGGACGCCGAATCCTAGCTCCAATGGAAGCCGCATACGCCATTGCCTATGCTCTCACCGATGCCCTCCCCGACCAACAACTCATCAACGCTGCCCAGAACGACCAACTCAACAACAAACAACAAATCACCTCCCACGTCTCTCGCCTGCTGAGCAACCCCACCCAAAAATACCCAGTCGATCTCGAACTATGGCACCACAAATACGAAATCGAAAACCCCCGAATTCTCCGCTTCTTTCGAGATTTTTTTGGTTACCCCAAAGCTCGTAAACTCTTCAAAGATCAAAACCGCTACAACGGCCACAACTACCACCACGTCGCAAATCTCATCGTCAAAGAAGCTGACCAACTCCTCGAACACTGGATCAACCACGACCAAAATGTCATCGAAAACATCCTCTCATCACCTAACTACTTCGTCCACCACCAAGGCGACAACACAAAGGCCACCAAAAAAGCCAACAATACCAAAAAGGACTATCAAAAACACATGGCCGCCCTCAAAGGAATCGACTGGCAAAAAGATATTCGCCAAGGACTCATCGACGCAGGGCTCTTTAAAGTCACCAACCACCCAGCCACCAACCGCCGTGTTTTCAATCTTCTAAAAAACAAAACCCATGCCGCCCACACTTCCGTCTCAAAAAACTACACCCCCGTCCCCTTCAGCCGTTTCGATTTCAAACACAGCATCACACACACATATACCTACAACATTGACCCACACGATTGGGACTACCCAACCGTTCAACCATCACCAGTTCCAAACCGCGCCGGAATCGTAACCCACCCTGCCTGGCTCATCGCCCACTCCAAAAACACCCACAATGACCCTGTTCACCGCGGACTCTGGATTCGTAAGAAACTCCTAGCCGGATTTGTCCCAGACGTCCCCATCACCGTCGATGCCGTCATTCCAGAACACAAAGACCTGACCCTCCGCAATCGCCTCGCCAACGCCACCGAAAAAGTTTCCTGCTGGCGTTGCCACGACAAAATGAACCCCCTCGGATACCCCTTCGAACAGTTTAACGATTTTGGACAATTCCGTACCAAGGAAGATCTTGAACACCCGGAAAACATCGTGAAAAAAGGCACACTGAAGCCAAACGTCCCCAACACATACAAGCAAGCACCTGTGGACCCCTCAGGAGCCCTCACCGGAACCGGCAACCCTCAACTCGACGGCCCTGTGAACGGCGCCGTCGATCTGATGCAACGCCTCTCCAAATCCGACATCGCCCGCCAATCCATCATCCGCCACGCCTTTCGCTATTTCATGGGGAGAAACGAGATGCTTTCAGACTCCCAAACACTCATCAACGCCGATCAAGCTTACCTCAAATCTGGTGGCTCATTCAAAGCCGTCGTTCTCTCACTCCTCACCTCCGATTCATTTCTTTACCGAAAATAGTCAAGTCGTTGCCAAATCTCTCGATTTGATCCGTATCTAGCTCGTGCGATACCTATTTTTTCTCTTCCTAACAATGACGACCACGCTTGCTTACCAACCAACACCCCTCACCGAAGGGGAAAAAGCTCCCGACTTCACCCTGCCCGGAGTCGACGGAAAAAAATATAGCCTCAAAGATTTCTCGGACGCCAAAGCATTCGCCGTCATCTTTACCACCAACCACTGCCCAGACGCCATTGCCTCCCACGGCCGCATGATTGCTCTCGTCAACCACTTCAAAGACAAATCCGTCAAATTCGTCGCCATCAACAGCAACTCTCCCGAGGGTCTACATTTACCCGAACTCGGCTGGACTGTTTATGACGATGGCTTCGAAGACATGAAACTCATCGCCAAAGACCAAGGCTTCAACCTCCCATACCTCTACGACGGGGAAACCCAACAAGTCGCCAAAGCATACGGCGCTGTCGCAACTCCCCACGTCTTCATTTTCGATCACGAACAAAAACTCCGCTACAACGGAAGAATGGACGATGGCCGCAGAAAAATTGGCCCTACCCAAAAAAATGAAGCCCGCGATGCCATCGAAGCCATCCTAGCAGGCAAAACAATCGAAGTCGTCAAAACCCGCCCCGTCGGCTGCTCAACCAAATGGAAAGAAAAAGCCGGCATGGTCGCTAAAGAAGATCAAAAGTGGAAAGAAAACCCTGTTTCTCTCGAGGTAACCGATGCCGAAACACTCGGAAAGCTCGCCTCAAACAAAGGACGTTCCGGCATGCGCCTCATCAATCTATGGTCTACTTACTGTGGCCCTTGCGTCACTGAATTCCCAGACCTCGTCAACATCTATCGCCAATACTCTTGGCAAGAATTTGAATTCATCCCCATCAGCCTTGACCCAAAATCAGACACCGAAAAGGTGACCAAATTCCTCCAAGACCACCACTGCGGCCTCGCAAAGACAACCAAGCGGTTCCTTGATCAAGAAAAGCGAACCACCAATAACTACCTCTTTGATGGAGACACCGAAGAGCTCGCAAAAAAAGTCGATCCAGAATGGGATGGCAGCCTCCCCTACACCCTTCTCGTCGGACCAAATGGAAAGATTCTTTTCCGACACTCCGGCGCCATCGAACCTCTCGTCCTAAAGAAAAAAATTGTGGCTGAAATATGGAGACAAGAGGCGGAACCATCATCCAAAAAATGATTCACCATTCCCCCTCTCTGGTCAGCGATCATC
>JAHDGN010000057.1 GCA_020627645.1 Akkermansiaceae bacterium | reverse complement strand
CCCGCTCCTTCGCCTTACCATCTTGCCTCAAACGAGTCATCTCCTTAGTCAACCCCTCCCTCTTCTGCTCGCTAACCTCAGTTTCACCATCTAACTGCTCGCGAAGCCTCTGAATTTTATCATCCAACTCCCGAATCACCCTCAGCTTCTTGTTATTTTCCTTCTGAATTCTTGCTCGCTCGATATTGATCTCACTCTGGACATTCGCAGTCTCAAAATACTCATCAAAAAGGCGATCCATTCTGACAGTCCCGATCTTCAGCTTTTGACCATAGACAACAGGAGCAAACAAAAACGAAGCGAGAAGAAGCAAACAGTAAGTTTTCATCGTAAATTATGATAGATTGGGTTGCGCGGAGTATGATGGTTAAGGCGAGGCCGTCAACCACTTGATCAACCACCTTGACCTTTCGTCCGCAGATCTCGAAGCTCGGCGAATCAAGGACGACAAGTGAGCGATCACCCGTTCTGACAACACTAACCAAGATTCGTTCAACAATGACCATCCAGATCAACGATCCCCTGGAACTCCCAAGACACCCCCTGCTAGCTTCATCACAAAAAACCGTCCTTGTCCCAACCATGGGCGCTCTCCACGCAGGACACCTCGCCCTCACTAAAAAAGCCCGCGAAATCGCCGGCACGGAGGGCACAACGATTGTCTCAATTTTCGTAAACCCCCTCCAGTTCGACAATCCTGCCGACCTCGAAAACTACCCACTACAGCTCGAGCGCGACCTCCAACTTTGCCAAAACGAAGGAGTTGATCTCGTCTTTGCCCCCAATCAATCAGACCTCTACTCGCCAGATCATTCCGTCATCATCACCGAATCTCTTCTTAGCTCAAACCTCTGTGGAGCAAGCCGAGCAGGCCATTTTGATGGCGTCCTCACCATCGTCCTCAAACTCTTCAATCTCACCCGCCCGCATTATTCCATTTTCGGCAAAAAAGACTTCCAACAACTCGCCTTGATCGAACGCATGGTTCGAGACCTCAATGTCCCCACTCAAATCATCGCTCACCCAACCATCCGCGAAGAAGATGGGCTCGCCATGTCTTCCCGTAATGTCCGGCTCTCACCTCAACAACGATCTGACGCACCCCGCATAATCAATGCCCTCGAACAAGGGGCCAGACTCAGCTCAAAAGCTTCCATAACACCCCAGGACATCCTTGATTTAACCCGCTCACTCCTCCTCAAAGACTCCCGAAAAGATTTCTCGATCGATTACCTAGAACTCGTCAATGCCAACGATCTCCAAACCGCACAAGATCTCCAATCCCCCTGTATCCTCGCAACGGCTTGTATTTACGATCAGGTCCGACTCATCGACCACATCGAGATCCCCGGCTCAACCGACACAACCAAACAATAAAAATGAATATTTTGGAGTGAAATAATGAAACCAATTTCATCTCAAAATCATTTCAGGAGTGACAAACACCTCATTCTTTTTGCAATTGCTTTCACCACCAAATGAGCAGCGAAAATCAGGCACCTAAATCCCTAAAGATCGGAGTTCTGTCCCGTAACAAAGATCTCTACTCTACCCGAAGCCTGGTAGCGGCTGCTGAAGATCGCGGTCACGACGTTCGTGTCATCGACTATCTTCGATGCCACATGACAATCACGTCAATGAAACCCAAAATCTTCTTGGGAGACGAAGACCTCCAATTCGATGCCGTTATCCCTCGCATCGGAGCCTCCAACACCTTCTTTGGAACGGCCGTCGTGCGCCAATTCGAAATGATGGGAACTTATCCCCTCAACGAATCAGTCGCCATTAGCCGCTCGAGAGACAAGCTACGCTCTCTGCAACTTCTCGCTCGCAAAGGGATCGGCCTGCCCGTCACCGCGTTTGCGCACGATTCCAAAGCCACCGGACACCTCATCAAATCTTGCGGAGGCGCTCCGCTAGTCATCAAACTTCTCGAAGGCACTCAAGGCGTCGGCGTTGTGCTTGCCGAAACCCAAAAAGCAGCAGAATCCGTCATCGAAGCCTTCCGAGGCCTGGACGCTCACATCCTCGCTCAAGAATTTATCAAAGAGGCCAACGGAGCTGACATTCGCTGCCTCGTCGTGGGAGGCAAAGTCGTCGCCTCAATGATGCGCAAAGGCAAAGAAGGTGAATTTCGCTCCAATCTTCACCGAGGAGGTTCTGCAAAACTGATTCGAATCACCCCCGAAGAACGATCCGCAGCAGTCCGGGCAGCCAAAGTCATGGGCCTAAACGTCGCTGGAGTCGATCTCCTCCGCGCCAACCACGGCCCCGTCATCATGGAAGTCAACTCTTCTCCCGGGCTCGAGGGAATCGAAACCGCAACCGGCAAAGACATTGCCGGAAAAATCATCGAATTCATCGAAAAAAACGCCAGCCCCAACAGAACAGGCACCCGGGGAAAAGGTTAAGAGCACCTCTGAAAACCTCCGTCCACAAAGAAAATCGAAGCCATTTTCTCAGAGTGAAATTTTCAAAAGAGCCCACTTGGCTGTAATTTTTACAGGGCAACCTTGTTAAACATCAGGTAAATTTTACAGCGCACAGGGAGAAACCCAATTTTCAAAAACTGAGGTAACAGACTGATAAAAAAGGATTTAAGTTAGTCAACGAACAAATTGGCATGGGTGGTGCAACTAAGAAGGCACCATGAAAAAACCACTTTTCCTCCTCTTAACCATCTGGTCTTGGGCAACCCATGGTGCTCTTGCTCAACTCGATACCAAACATTTCATCCCACCCATCTACTATGGACTCGCTGAAGGGGGCAGCAACCGCAGCAATTTTGATCGCCATTACCTCGTTCTTTCAACCCCGTCGACCGAAGCAGTAGATGTCAGCGTAAAAGACGGCGCAAACAACACATTGCTCCAAACACAAATCTCGAACGCCTCACCTATCGTTCACCTACTCGGTCGCCTCGCAGATTCCGGTGTCTATCGTGAATCTGACCCAGTCGGCTCTGGACACGTAATCGGAACTTCCAAGCTTAATAAAATCGTGAGCGAAGGACTCATCATCAACGCCTCAGCTCCCATCTACGCAAATATTCGCCACCAATCAACCTACCAAGGTGGATCACTCACCTCAAAAGGACGACCTGCTCTCGGAAACGACTTCCGAGTCGCAACCATGCGAAACAACGATGTCATGGACCATAACTACCGCTCACTCTTTTTCTCAGTCATGGCCGTCGAGGACAACACCACCATCGAAATCGACGAAATCAAGGAGGGCGTTGTCTTCACAAATACCCAAGCTTCCGGAAGCCCAAAAACAACAGACCCAATCACAGTCACCCTCAACGCAGGCCAGTCATACGTCGTCGGCATCAAAAACGACCAATACACTTCACAAGGAGGGACCGCCACTCTCAACGACGTCAATGGTACTCGCATTCGCTCGACAAAGCCCGTCGCAGTCAACACCGGAACCGTCCTCGGTTGCCCTGACCGAAACAACTATGGATCTCGGGATATGGGCTTTGACCAAATTGCTCCAGTCGCCCGAGCCGGCAAAGAATACCTCCTCGTCAAAGGAGCGGCCAACAACGGATCAGATCTTGAAACCCCCATCATCGTCGCCACAAAAAATAACACCAACATCTACCTCCGTGACTCGCTCACCCCAGTCAACCCATCTCCACTCAACCCAGGTGATTACCTGTTCCTCACCGGAGAATACGATACCAATCATCTGCTCTACCTGGAATCAAATGAACCTATCCTCGTTTGGCAGACCATGGCTGGAGCCAATTCAGCTGCCACCCCCGGACTCAACTTCGTGCCACCACTTAACAAGGACATCGCGACCAGCGTTAATAACATCGCTGACATCAATCTCATCGGAGAAGCCACCATCAACATCGTCGCAAGAGCTGGCGAATCAGTTCTGATCAACGGAACCCCACCAGAAACCGGCCCCACCTCTGTCACAGGAACAAACGACTGGGTTGCTTACTCACAAAAGAATCTCGACGGAAATCCAAAGATCGAAAGCTCCGGCGCCATCGCAGTGAGCCTTGCGATGCTAAAAAACCCAATTGGCGCCGGAGCATACTACAGCGGATACCCAGACTTCAAACCTCTCATCAAACCGGTCGATGGAACTGGCGAATGCCTCCCCGGAGTCATCCTCCAGGCCATCGACCCCTCAGGAGGAGTCTATACTCAATACGAATGGTTTCACTCCAATGGCACGACCACAGGAGTAGTGGGAGAAACATTCACCCCCACAGAACCAGGAGAATACTATGTCCTTGCCTCATCGGGAAGCACCCTTGCCCCAAGCGGAACTTCAGCAAACTTCCTAGTCAATCAGTGCCCCGAAGCAGATCTTTCAATTACCATCACCCCTGACCTTTCTGAAGTCGGACCACACGATGCCATCTTCTTCACCATCAACGTCACTAACAATGGACCAGACACGGTAAAAAACGTTAATATTCTAAACGTCGTTCCTAAAGGGTTAGCCTATGTTCCAGGATCAATGACCGGAGCTGATCGTAACTCAGAGGCCACTCCCGACTCATACGGCCTCGCATGGCAAATCGATACCCTACCTTCAACCCAAGGGCAAAACCAAGTCACCCTCTCCTACACCGCCATCGCAAGAACAGTCGGCATCTCTTCAGTCAGCGCCTCGGTCGACTCAGAAACAGCCGAACCAAACGACGAAAACAACTCAGCCACCACCAACATCAACGTCCTTGCTCCAGCCAATGGAGAAATCCCCGAAGACTGCTGCAACCCCGATAAAATCGTCGACTTCGACATCAGAGATCTTGATTTCTTAGAACGCTTCAATGTGCAACCTCACAACTACGATGCCGCCCGCCAAGTCTGGGATCTCGTCCGCACCGAATTCCATTGCGATGCTCAGGGAACCATCCTTGAAAACGAGAAGCGAGGATTTAACGAAGAGGACTTCTACCTGGAACAAGATAGTGAAGTGATCGTCACAGTCATCTATGACGGAGCTGACTTCTACAACACTTTCGCTTACTACGACGCCGCAGACCCAGAGAACAGCTGGACTACCATTTGGGAATCGTTCGCAACCGGACCATCCGCTCCCTTGATCCCAGGATCATCTGCAAGTCTTGGAGTCCTACCAGCCGGAACCGAACTCCGCTTCGGACTGGTTATGAATGGTGGACTCGGCGGAACCGAAAAAATTTACCAAGACTTCTATCTCAATCCAGCAGGCTTAGAACTCTGCGCCTCAAATGTCTTTCTAGACATGGAAGATAGACCCCTCGTCATCGCATTCGAAGATCAGCTCTTCGATAATCGCGACAATGACTTTAATGACGTCATCGTAAAAATTGACATCATCCCGACCTCTATCGGAGTGGCACAGCACGACAACGTCATCTCCGGACAACAAGGAATCAACTCAGACAATGGATCTCGAGGAGTTACTTCACTCCTCGAAAACTACGGCATGAATGAAGCTGATCTCGAACAAGTCGGAGAACTCTTTCACATCCCTGCTGGACTAAACCGTCTCTCAATCGATTTTCTCGATGACCGCAGCTCAATGAAATTCACACTCTGTGCTGTGGATTATGCCCTCCTCCAAACCACTGATCCAACCTCCCTAGAATTCAGAAAAATCGCAGCTGAAAACGCCGTAACTCTAATGGATGATCGCACCTCAGACCCTGGAAACACAATCGTGATCAACCCCATCACTGCGGGTTTGGACGGAAAAGATGTCATCCTCTTCATCATTCCCAACAACACCGTCGATACCTTCCTAACTAATCCATGGCGCTACACAGCAAAGGGAGAAGACAACCGGACAAAACGTCAACCACTCTTCTCACTAAACAACGCCAACCCTCAGGGTAAAGACCAATTCTTAACCTTCTCCGATGGGTTCAGCACGATCGTCACCATCGAAGACTATAGCCGCACCACCGACACGACTGAACTCGGAGAGGCCAGCGACGATAGCTTTGACGACATCCAGCTCCAACTTCGACCAGCGCTCCAGGCAATCTCTTTCCACGGAGGAGGTTACTATCTTGGATCTGAGGACCCCACCGAGGGATTCACCGGACCGGATGGATATACAGGAACTCCTCATGGCGGTTATTAGGATGACAAACTCCTTCTTCCTCCTGTATGGTAATAGACCCATGAAACGATTGATTCTGGCTACCCTTAGTTTCCTAACGATCACACCGCATGCGACCGTGATCACAGCTCCTGACGGAGCAGCCTTTGATCAAGCAGGGTCAGCGGTCGCATCCAACTCCCAATACCTCGCCATCGCCTCACCACGAGATGATGACTCTGGTTCCAACTCAGGGGCTGTAAATATCTATTCGGCAACCACAGGGAGTTTTATCCGAAAGATCACCCCTCCCCTCCCTTACACCAACAACCAATTCGGAAACGCACTCGACCTCGATGGTCACCTCATCATCATAGGCTCACGCAACGACGATGAATTTGGGACAAATGCTGGAGCGGCCTTTCTTTACAACCTCTTAGATGGATCACTCGTTAAAAAAATTACCTCTCCCGAACCAGACGAAGGAAACCAATTCGGTCACTCAGTCTCCATCGACAACGGAAACATTGCCATCGGGGCTTGGCTTTCTGACAAGGTTGCCAATGAAGGAGGTAGCGTCTTTTTATTCAACATCGATAACAATGACTCCATCACGATCACACCTCCATCCCCAAACGATTTTGATCAATTTGGCGCCAGCGTTTCAATCTCTGGAAATCAAGTCGCTGTTGGATCACCCTTTCGAGACTCTGCTATCGAAAATACGGGGTCAGCATACGTGTTCTCTCTGACCGGAAACCTCCTTCACCAATTTTCCTCCCCCTCCACTACAATCGGAGCCGTCTTTGGTGCCTCCGTTGATCTCGAAGGAAACAACCTCATCGTCGGCGCTCCAGAGGCAAATTCTACCGGACTCGTCTTCTTATTCGATCTGAACACCCCCGAAACCCCAATCACAATTTCAGCGCCAGACTCGCAAGCTGGTGACAAATTCGGCGAAGCTCTCTCGATCAAATCGAACCTAATCCTCATCGCAGCTCATAGTTTCCACCACGCTGCAACTGACTCAGGGAAAGTCTACCTATTTGATTTAGACACAAACCTGATCACCTCCTTCACCCACCCCAACCCCGCCAACGCCGACCTTTTCGGCTTCTCTGTTTCCCTTTCTTCAGAAGCCGCCCTGATTGGAACTCCAAAAGACGATGACTTAGGAAGCTCCTCGGGAACTGCGATCTATCTACCCATTAGGACACCTTCCCAAGAACTCTCAGTAACTCTCGAAAATTCCGGAAACGCCCTCCTCCTATCCTGGAATCCCCTCGACAACATCTCAAACTACCAGATCGAAACATCAACAGACCTCGAGACCTGGCAAACCTGGATCCCTTCAACGCCCCTCACTTCCCACAACATCAGCCTCACTCCATCAACACCTAAACAATTTTACCGAGTAACTCCACTCTCTCAGTGAATTCCCAACCGTTTCATTTTATTATAAATCGACTTCTCTGAAATCTCCAAAACCCTCGCAGCTTTTGCCTTGTTCCCTTCACAATGTTTCAAAGTTTTCTCAATCGCCAATTTTTCGATCTCCGCAAAAGAGATTGAACCAATTTGTTGAAGCCCCCCTCCCTCATTCGCCAATCCAGTGGACTCCACTTCGCAATCCATCATGAGATCCTTTGGTTCAATCATTCCCTGTTCACAAAACGCCGCCGCCCTCTCTAGCTCATTTTCCAACTGCCTCACATTCCCTGGCCAATGATAAGTCCTCATTTTTGATAACGCCTCATCCGAAACGACCACTTTTTGGCCAATCCGACCCGCAACCTTTTCCAACAAAGCTCCAACCAATAAATTCAATCCCTCTAAGCGATCTCTCAACGGAGGAACCTCAATCGGGATCACGCTGAGCCGAAAATAAAGATCTTCACGAAAACTTCCTTCCCTAATTTTTTTCGAAAAATCAACATTAGTTGCCGCGATTACTCGAACATCAGCTTGAATCACCTGCTCGCCACCAACTCTTTGAAACTCACGATCCTGCAACACACTCAACAATTTCGACTGCAACTCCATCGGCAGCTCACCCACCTCATCCAAAAATAAAGTTCCCCCACAAGCAGCCTCAACTTTTCCAATCCGCCTCTTCACCGCACCAGTAAACGCTCCTTTCTCATGTCCAAACAATTCACTCTCCAATAATTCCCGAGGCACCGCCGGGCAACTCACCGTCACAAAGGGTTTCCCATCTCCCTTGTCAGATTCATGAATAAATCGTGCCAACATCCCCTTCCCCACCCCACTCTCTCCAGTCAATAGAACGGTCGAATCTAATTCAGCAACCTTGCGAGCCCGATGAATGACCTCCTCCATGGCCACCGACTCAGCAACCAATTGCACCTTAGGACCACCACCTCCAATCGTCTCTTTAAGTTCCTCGTTCTCTCTCAGAGTTTTTCTCAAACGAAATGCGTTCTGCAACACCGCAACCAACTCATCTCCGTCAAAAGGTTTTGTCACATAATCAACCGCGCCGAGTTTCATTGCCTTGACCGCGTTCTCCGCCTCGTGATCACCACTCAATACCACCGCCGGAACCCCAGGATATTTTTCGCTGAGAATTGCCAAACACTCAAACCCATCAGGCTTAGGCATACTCAAATCCAACAAGACCACATCAACCTCATCATCCATCTTTTCCAAGAGTTCAACACCTCCACCGGCAACTTGAACTCGAAAACCAGCCCTTTCACCAAATCTCGCTACCAAAGATCGAACGACAGCATCATCATCAGCCGCCAACAAACTCAAAGAATGAACACCCATTCCCTACATTCATAACCTGAACCAACCATCAAATCGAACCGAATTCGCCTCTGATCAAAAAATCCCTCCCAGAGATAATGATCAAACCTATTTTTTGACCAAATCCAACAAGACTTGAGGCAATTTTTGCTCCTCCATCCACACCGTAAGGTGCCCCTCCTTCACTCCCCGGTTCTCTCGCAAAAAAGAATAAACCGCGACCGTAACTTCGCCACTGTCGAATTCTGCTCTAACATCTTCAAAAACCATCCCCCCCCTTGGTTGTCCACCCTGTCGCCGAGAAACTCCGTGAGCTGATTTCGCAAAACTCTTCCCATTCACAAAAATTTCAAATCCCTCCCCCGCGAACACATGATTACTCCCACCAACCACCAATCGATACCGATGATTTTCTTTCAACTTTGGAATTTGAAAAGTCCCTCGAATCGCAATGACTTCCTTCTCCCACAAAGTTCTGGGCTTCTCGCCACACCCACACCCTCCAATCACCCTCGAACAAGTTCTCAAAGGCACCAACTCCCCACCTTTCTGACCAAATGGGGGCAACCCTCTCTTCCAACCCAATCGCACTGCGTCAAAATCAGGCGCCATCCAATTTTCAGCCCCCTGCGGGAACTTAATCACACGAAATTTTTGCCCAGCCGGCTTCTGTGATTTCTCACTCGGGTCAAAACTCAGATAGCTCCACTCCTGATCCCGCCAATCACGACCAAACACTTTCCAATCATATTCTGAAACACCTGCTTCTCGATAACAGTTGACCAAACCATAAGTCGCCCCCCGAAGGAACTGACTAGATCGCTTCGGCCGGCTCCCCGCAGCCTCCCCTCTCAGGACCTCAGTCCATCTTGGATGATCAACGTAACTAGGGATAATCCCATCCAATACAATCGGAGCCACCGCCTTTTTAGCGGCAACTTTTTGTTGCTCCGTCGCATTAGGACCCAAGGTAGCAACCACAGACTTCAACCTCACACCCTGTGGCAAAGTTTCTGCCACTCCCCCTTTTAAACCAACCATCGCTCGACCCAACGCATCTCCAACACGATAATATGTTTCAGCATTTCGATGATAATGATATCCCTCATTCTTAGGAGACTCAACGACCTCTCGCCAGAATGGCCGGGTATCAACCGAAACAACAGAACCAGAAAATTGAGGATGCACCTTCGGATCACCCACCGCCATCTGGGCCTTCAGAATGCCCAAATAATTCTCTCCCATTTTTTCACCATCAAAACCAATAGTAGCCACCGCCACTGGCAACTGAGGAACTTGAAACTCTTTCCTGACATCTTGAATGAGATGAACCAAGTGCTTTTCGTACTCGGCAACGCCCTCAGGACTCCCTCCATCCTTGTGCCCCTGAAACCATACAAAACCAGCTAATTCATAACCCTGCCCTCGATAACCTGGAACAACTTTCTCAATTTTGGCCAAGGTTTTTTTAATCCCATCCACCATCAACCGATATTCCAGCGACTCAAATTTATTATTCAAATCCTTCCGACCACTCGATGGCGGACGAAAATCAAATCCTAACGAACGATTTCCCATCGCTGTCTTAATCAACAAGACCTGCTCGTCATGGAATTCCCCCAACACATGACCAAAACCCAATTCCGGGCCGATCGAACGCCCATTCGAAGTCGCCGACAAGTGTGACCCCCTTCCATCCCTCGCAATCCTTGCCTCTTGAAAAAACACATCCTTCCTAACAGACCACTTCTTCTCACCATCAAGCAACCAAGGAAACATCCCATCCCGCATCACCACTGATTCCAAGTCCCCGTTCCCCATCATATCCGTCTTTTGAATCCAAAACCTCCCATCTTGTTGGTCCGACTGAATCTCAAAACCAAGCTTCTGACCTGCTTCTAATTCGACGAACTGATAAACAGCCTTACCACCCTTTTCTCTTCGATAAACCTCGCGACCATCAACCTTGATTGCTCCTATCGCAGCCCCACCGAGTCCCAGGTGAACTTTATAAACGCCTTTTTGAGGAGCAACAAACTCACCTGTCTTGACGCCTTTCACTTGCAAGTGATCAACCACATAATTCCCCACTCGATAGATCGAAATGGGTCCCTTCGGGATCGAATGATCTGACACATAAAAAATTCCGTCATAGAGGCTGCGAGCCCCCCTAAGGTCACCCATCCCAACCATATTCGATTGACCCGCCAGCAGATAAACCTGAACCGGCCTATCCATATTACCAGGCTGGCCATCTGGTTTGGGCAATTGAGCAGGAACCACTTTTCCAAATCCAGCCCCCACCCACAAAAGACTCCCCAGAAACAACTTCAAAAACTCCTTCATACTATGCTTTGGCACGCCCATGACTAAAATCCATGAACCCACCATTTTCTACTCAAAAAAAACGGCCAATCTTTCGCCAAAACAAGCTCTCAGCGAATTCTCTCAACGACAAATGTGACAAAATCTCTGGCCAAGGGAACCCGACGACTGACTCGTAAAACCCCCATCCGAGCCACCAGCTCTCTCTTCTCAAACTCCTCCAAGTCAACAAATTCGACCTCCTTGAACAATTCTGCCACCCTCCGCCAAGCAATCGTGACATCCACCGCACCCGTCGCAACATCTTCAACCACATTTCCAACCGTAGGCTTTTTTACCAACACTCGCCGATTGACCTCACCCCAACACCCCTTCTCCTCCAAAACCGCTCGAACATAACGCCCCACCGACGCTGACTCATCTGCTAACGAAATCTTCACATCTCCACGGGTCAAATCCCCTACCTCCCGCAACCCCAATGGATTTCCCCTAGCGACAACGAACCCCGCCCTTAAACATCCAATCTCCTGACTCGAAAGAACGAACTCATTCCCCAAGGATTCAAGATAACTCTCATCGGCCGGCAAAAAAACATCGCCACCTGCCAAACGAACCTGCGACTCCAATGCCCCTGAACCGCCAAAAACCAACTCGACATTCACTCCTCTTTCTCTCTCAAACTCCCTCGCCAAATCCCCAACCTGGTCAGCAAAACCTACTGCACAATAAACCCTCAACCGCTCATCATCCCGGTCAATCAATAAATACCAAATTGCTGCCGACAACACCAAGGCAGCTCCAAAAACACAGATCCAAAACCCTCTCATTTCACCCACTCGCCCATCACCTTCCTGATCACATCTACCAGAAATTCAATCTGTTCCTCAGAAATAACTAATGGTGGCATAACCACAACCGTATTCAAAACCGGCCGGGTCAACACCCCCTGCTCAGCCAATTTCCTACAAAACTCCACTCCACTCCCGTCGACCTCAAAGGCCACAATCAAGCCCACCCGACGCAAACCATTCATTCCCTTCAAACCCTCTTCTAAAAGCATCCCTTTCGTCTCCACACCTGCCAAAACCCTCTCGGTTTCAAAGACTTCCAAACTAGCTAAGGCCGCCGCACACCCTAGAGCATTTCCAGTATAACTGTGGCCATAATAAAAGGTCCTCCCTTCCCCTTTAAATCCCTCATAAATCTCTTCCCGGGTCAGGGTCGCCGCCAAAGGCATCACTCCCCCTGTCAATCCCTTTGCCAAACATAAAAAATCAGGCACCACCTCCTCATGTTCACATGCAAACATCTTCCCAGTTCTCCCAAAACCAGTCATCACCTCATCCAAAATCAAATGAATTCCCCTCTCCCAAGTCCACTCCCTCAACTCTCGCAACATCCCTTTCGGCCACATCCGCATCTGATTCACCCCTTGAACTAATGGCTCAATAACCACGGCCGAAATCCCCCGCTCGATCACCTCCGACACCCCCTTCAACTCCTCCATCCCCCCCATCCGCAAAACCTCCAGCCCCGACTCCCCATACCCCCTCACAAATCTCGACACC
>JAHDGN010000521.1 GCA_020627645.1 Akkermansiaceae bacterium | reverse complement strand
AATTGAACGAAAAATGCCTCGGCGTCAGAGCCGAAATCTCAAACCCCGTGGCAGGATTCCGATAACTCGTCGCAAAACAAACCTCATCCCATCCATCATTTCCCCTCTCTTGAACCAATGCCCGAACTTCCAAACCACAAATTCTCAGCGCCACCTCAACACTATCCGCCAACCGAGAATCCCTCTTTCATCACCAAACGATCAACCACCACCTCAATCTCATCCTCACCCTCCGGCCAATGTTGAACCGCTTCCTCAAGCTCATAAATTTCACCTCCCAACCTCACCCTCACGAACCCCTGCCTCTGCAAATCACCCACCACCCCCTCACGATCTCCCCCGACGACAATCGGCGCCAACAAAATCACCTTCGTCCCCTCTGGACGCCCCGTCAGACTCCTCACAATATCCCCCGTTGTCATTCGTTCCAACTTCTCCCCCGTCTCGGGATCATAGGGAACCCCAATTGCCGAATAAAGGATCCTCAAAAAATCATGCACTTCCGTCACCGTCGCGATCGTTGAACGAGGATTTCCTCCTCCCACCCGTTGCTCAATCGCAATCGCCGGACTCAACCCCTCAATCGAATCCACATCGGGCTTTTTCAACTGATCTAAAAACTGCCGAGCGTAAACCGATAACGACTCCACATAACGCCTCTGCCCCTCCGCATAAAGAGTGTGATACGCCAGACTCGACTTCCCACTCCCACTCACTCCGGTGATCACCACCAACTTCCCCGTCGGCAAATCTAAATCGATCCCCTTCAGCTGATGTTGACGAGCTCCCCGTATCTTAATCACTCCCCAAATCTCCTCACCTACCTACCATGGCACAAGAAAATCTCGTAACGAATAGACTCTTCTAATAGGAACCCTCGCCACCACCTTCACCTTCTTCAATGAAACTCAAAATGCTCTCCCGCGCATGCTTCCTCCCCTCCACCGGATCATAGCTTCCTTTCTTCTCAATTTGCGCAGCATACCCAAAATGCAACTGCCATAACTTCTTCCCATCTACCTTTTCCTTCAGTGTAAACTTCTCGTTTTTTCCATACACCTCCCTCCAAACCTTCCGCACCTCCCCCCAGTATTCCTGAGTCTCTCCGCTGCCGCCACAAGTGATGGCTTCACAATCCGCTCATAACGATTCACCCCCAACTCTTGTCCCACAAAACGATTGCCCTCATCACCCAATGACAACTTCTGGTTGTTCTGAACATGAACCCACCCCGTCGGCGTCAACGTGATCTCATGAGTGCCCTGCAGCACATTGTAATCATCTCTCACCGAAAACTCCCGCCGAGGAAGTGGCCGCCAACTCGAGTCACTCTTCCAAACCGACATCCCCCCTTCATGACTCCACTCTCCCACCACCTCATACCTCGGAGAATCATCCACCTGAAAGACCGCCTGCGTCCACTTTCCAGCCACCTCAGCAACATCCTTCCTCTCCCTCTCCCAAGTCCGCTTCCCACGATAAACATGCAAGTCACGATCTTCGTATCTCCAATCCTGACGCCAATGCTTCATCACCATCGGCCCACTCTCTTTCCCATCCTTCCCTTTAAAAAACATCACCAAGGTATGCTGTAAACTCACAAAACCAACCCCAACCTCAATCACTTCAACATGCTCCGTCCCCCATGAAAAATAAGGCCTCCTTGGCTTATACCCAACCTCAAACCCCATCGTCTCCACGAAATCAAAACTCACTCGATAGCTCCCCGCCATCGCCAAAATCGCATGCTTATCCTTCGCATATTTCGATTTCACATCCATCTGCAACCGCTTCCACTCCTCCGAAACCTCCCCATCCAAAACCACCTCAGTCCCTTTCGTCATCCCTCCTCGAGGCTGCATCTTCTCCACTTCCAAAAACGGCCAGGCAAACACATGCCCCACCACCTTCTTAGGCTCTTCCGCAAACAAAAATCCCGACGTAGCCAACAGGCAGACAAAAACCAATCTCATCAACAAAGTCTTTCCCAGATTCCAAAAGATGCAACCGCATTTCCT
>JAHDGN010000520.1 GCA_020627645.1 Akkermansiaceae bacterium | reverse complement strand
TCGAAGAATTCGTCCAAAAAGTTCTCTTCGTTGATGGAGAAGGAGAACCTGATCATGTCGCCATCGACAACTTCACAAAGAACCACTCTGGGCGTGTCGGCGGCACTCGCGCCTTCAACGACTATATCCGCGATCTTCTAACCGCACAGAATATTGCCAACTTGTTAGTTGGCGGACAAACCCACGATCCAGACCTCATTCGGTCAGAAATCGAAAACCAAAGCCAAACGATCACCGCATCTCAGGTCGAATTCTTACTCCCGACCTACGAAGCAAAAGTCAAACCGACTGAAGACGAGATCAAAAAATTCTTTGAAGAAAACAGCGGCAATTACCTCTCCGACGAACAACGCAAAGTCTCTTACGTCCTGATTGAACCTGACTGGGAGTCAACGCTCGAGAAGGTCAAAGCTGAGAAAAAAAAGAAAGAAGAAGAGGCCGAAAAGAAAAGGAAAGAAGAGGAAGAAAAGCTCAAAAATAAGACCGCAGGAGACACCACTTCTTCAACTCCTCAGCCAGAATCTTCGAGTGAGTCACCTGCTCCGGAAACGCCAGAGACACCAAAGACTCCAGAAGTGCCGGCTACAGAAGACACTAATGAAGATACCGACGGTGATCAACCCAACACCACTGAAGAAACAAGCGAAACAGCTCCTAGCACCGCTGATTCGCCTTCTGATAACAGCCCAGCGCCCGAAAATTCCGCCACATCAGAAACCCCAACCTCAGAGGACACTCCAAACAAAAATCCAGCCGACACCCCCGCAATTCCTGACCCCAAGCCGAAAACAGCAAAGGAACAACTATCCTATCAGGAACGAACAGAGGCCGTCAAAGCTCTCAAGGACCAGGCTGAAGAGTTTGATGATACACTGACAAAACAAGGCACTTCAATTGACCTCAAAAAAATCGCTGCAAAGGAAAGATTTGGCTACGAAGTCGTCGATACTGACTTTTTCACGAAGGAGAACGCTCCAGAAATCCTTAGGCAATGGTCATCAAGTATTCGATCATCTATTGTTGATAAGATCTTCAACCTACCTGCTACTGGTGATGACGACGAAAGGCTAACTCATGCCATGGAAACGAACGACGGCTACCTGATCGTCATGCTCACTGGAGTTGAATCTGCTCTTCCTCTTTCCTACGAGGACGCAAAGGACGAAGCCACTGTCGACCTAAAGAAAAAACTGGGCAGGGAGGCCATGATCAAGGACGCCAAGGAGATCGACCAAAAGATCAGAGAAGCCGTCAAAGCCGGCAAGGATTTCAAACTCGCTGCATCAGAGGCAGGAAAAACCACTCTTCCACTTCCAGAGCTCAAGGGACCACAGAATCCCTACATGGGTGCAAACCCATCTTTTTCTGCAGCTCGCTACACCAATCCAAACGAACTCGCCCCTCTCTACTTTGTTGCAAACGGTGAATTGGGAAGGTCATTCGAATCAGAAGAAAATGCCGACCGCGCCCTTCTCGTCTTCGTTGAAAATCGCGAAGTCGTCCTCAATCCTGAGCTTGAGAGCCAAATCGAGCGTTCGATTTCATCACGAGCAGCTTCTCCGCGTTTCCAGGCTCTTGATAACTGGTTGAACGACCAATTTGACAACAGCAAAGTGATTGCGCCAAAAACCAATCGTTAAAGATCGCACCACCATGGCCGAATCCTCAGAACGAGACGAGGCCATGGATACTGGCCACACCCACCTGGCCCTTGGGGAATTAGAACTAGCCGAAAAGGCTTATCGGCAAGCCGTAGAACTTGACGATAGCTTCTTCGATGGCTGGCAGGCTTTAGCCATGGTGCTTCTAAAACTAGAAAAGGTCAAAGAAGCAATTGGATGCGGACTTAAGGCTACCACCATCAATCCTGATGACCTCCTTGCCTGGACCGGGCTCTCTCAAATGTATGTTCGAGATGGCCAAATTGCTGAAGCCGAAGCAGCTAAATCTAACGCCATGATCATCTCGATGGGAGGAAAAGTCAGCCGCCTCAAAAAATGACGTCTGACAAAAAATATGATCT
>JAHDGN010000519.1 GCA_020627645.1 Akkermansiaceae bacterium | reverse complement strand
AAGAAGGAAGCCCGCTTCAGCGCCAACGGCGGTGGTGGCAATGAGTTCGCCAGCACCAACAATCGATCCTGCGATAATGAGCCCTGGCCCGATCCGTTTTAGGATGCCGGGTATTGATGTCGGCGGATCGAGGGTTTCGTTGCTGGCCATGTGAGTTCGATCGAAATGAAGATTTCTAGAATAGTCCTGAGATTTTCCCGTTATCGTCGATGTCAATGTGTTCGGACGATGGAATGGCTGGAAGGCCAGGCATTCTCATCATGTCGCCAGTGATTGGGATGAGGAAACCGGCACCGGCGGCAATTTCGATTTCGCGAACGGTGATTTGAAACCCTTCCGGGCGACCGATTTTGGTGGGGTCGTCGGAGAGAGATTTTTGGGTTTTGGCCATGCAGATGGGGAGATTTTCGAGGCCCAGTTTTTTGATGCGGCGAAGGTCTTTTTGAGCCTGGGATGTGTATTCAACACTTTCGGCTCCATAGATTGAGGTGGCAATTTTGGAGATCTTTTCTTTGACGGGAAGGTTCCAGTCGTAGAGGGGCGTGAAGGTGTTGGGAGGGGTGGCGTCGACTGCTGTGCTCACTTCGCGAGCAAGGTCTTCGGCTCCTTCACCTCCTTTGCCCCAGATGTCGGCGATGACGGCTTTGAAACCGAGCTGTTCACAGCGTGATTGAACAAGGGCAATTTCTTCGTCGGTGTCGGTGACGAAGCGGTTGATCGCGACGACAGAGGGGAGGTTGTAGTTTTTGGTGTTTTCGAGATGTTTGTCGAGGTTGGCGAGACCATTGGCGACGGCGTCGGGGTTGGGTTCAGTGAGGTTTTTGGGATCGCCTCCGCCGTGATATTTGAGGGCGCGGATGGTGGCGACGAGGACGATGCAGCGAGGATCGAGTCCGGATCCGGCGCATTTGATGTCGAGGAATTTTTCGGCTCCGAGGTCACTGCCAAATCCGGCTTCGGTGACAACGTAGTCGGAGAGGGAGAGGCCCATGCGGGTGGCGATCACGGTATTGGTGCCTTGGGCAATGTTGGCGAATGGTCCGCCGTGAATGATGGCGGGTGTGTGTTCGATGGTTTGAACAAGATTGGGTTTGATGGCGTCTTTGAGGAGAGTGGCCATGGCTCCCTGGGCGTTGAGATCTCGGCAGTAGATTGGTTGGCGGTCGAAGGTGAATCCGACGAAGATATTTCCAAGGCGTTCTTTGAGGTTGGAGAGGGAGGTGGAGAGGCAAAGGATGGCCATGATTTCGGAAGCGGCGGTGATGTCGAATCCGGTTTCGCGTGGAATGGAATTGCCGGTGCCTCCGAGGCCGATGACGATGTCGCGCAGGGAGCGATCATTCATGTCAAAGACTCGTTTCCACTCAACTGTTCGTGGGTCGATATTGAGGGAGCGGGTTTTCGATTGGAGATTGTTGTCAATGACTGCGGCAAGGAGATTGTGGGCTTTTTCGATGGCCGCGAAGTCACCGGTGAAGTGGAGGTTAATGTCTTCCATGGGGAGGACTTGAGACCAGCCGCCACCTGTGGCACCTCCTTTGATGCCAAAAACGGGGCCAAGAGAGGGTTCGCGTAGAACGACGGTGGTTTGGTTGCCGATGCGGTTCATTCCCTGAGTAAGGCCGATCGACATGGTGGTTTTTCCCTCACCGGCGGGAGTGGGTGAGATGGCGGTGACGAGAATGAGTTTGTTCTTTTTGGTTTTCTCGAGATCGATCAGAGAGAGGGGGAGTTTGGCTTTATGGTGGCCGTAGAGTTCAAGTTTCGCAGGGTCTAACTTGAGTTGAGATGCGATTTCGGTGATCGGTTTTAGTTCGACTTGGTTGGCGATTTCGATGTCGGTGGGCATTGTTGTAACTTTCTTGATGGGATGGTGGAGGGTGTTGTGTGATTTGTCGAGGAGGGGGATTTTGCGATTTCGATAATCGGAGCGGATTTGTAGCTCCAATATTAGCCGCTTTGAATTGAGTGCAAAAAATATCAAGTTTTACAAAAATTTTACATTAGAGTTTGCGGGGTTGAGAAAG
>JAHDGN010000056.1:6050-12838 GCA_020627645.1 Akkermansiaceae bacterium | reverse complement strand
AGAGGAAAAAGAATTGGCGGTTGAGTATTTGGAAGAGTCTAAGAGGTGCTGGCAAGAGTTGGTCAGAGATGAGGGTGATTCGGTGGAGGCGAGGAAGGGGTATCATTGGGCGGTGGATAAGTTGGAGGATGTGAAATAGAGCTATGAGTAACTTTGGAAGATCTTATTCTTCGGAAAAGGCTTCAAATACTTTATTGGTTCATTAGCTGTTAGGGTGACGAATTTGTCTTAGTTTGCCTTCTGTCGAACCTGTTGAGGTCACAGGATTTCGAGAAGGATATGGGTAGGAGGGGGAGAGGGAAAAATTTGGTGATTATTGCTTTTTCATCTGCAGTTCATCAAAGCTTCACAATCTTGGGGAATGCTTTGGGCGTTATGAATGATGAAGCGAAGCAGAGGAGTTCGGCGAATGGATTAGTCAGGTGGATCGATGTCAATCGAGTCATGATCTTGAGGTGGCTTGTTGTTTTTGGTTTGGCTGTTGGGGGAATGGGGTTGTTTGGTGCTGGAGCATTGGCTTTGGTGGTTGGAGAAGATGAACTTCTGTGGGCAGGAGCGACGGCAGGTTCGATTTTAATCGGTGCAGGAGGTTTGGGATTCTTGCGCTGTCTCGATCAATGATCTGAGTGTGAAGACTTTTCCCAATCGGGTTGTGTGTGAACGCCCATCAAATCCCGGCAGAGCTTGTTATCCTCTGTCGGGATTTAGTTCGAATATTCCATGAGCCCAGCTCGATTTCGTCCCATCTCATAGAATTTCAGGTTGTTGTCCTTGATTTCGAGGAAAGGCAGAATTCAGCTCTTCTACCAGATTCCTTCTCTGATTGGTATTCGCCTGAGAAAAGGGCCTCAATTTCCTGATTTTTTCGTCAGTTGCCAATTTGATGAATTATTCAGAGTCGTCTTCGTCTTCGGGGATTTCGATGGCTTTTGGGGGAGTGGGTTCATCTTCGGGTAGGGTGAAGGTGGGTTCCCAGTTTGGGTATTTGGATTTAAGTCGGTTTTTGAAGACAGATGCTCGGCCAGCCTGGTCGAGTTCGGTGCAGGTGAGGTAAGCTCCATGGAGGGCTTTGGGTTGGAGGACGGGGTCATCTGGCACGATGTTGATGGTGGTTTCGAAATCTTTGAGGGCTTCAGCCCATTTGCGTTTCTGGACGTAGACTTCTCCTCGAGCTTGGTGGAGGCCAGCGGTGTGCGCACCTTTGGCTTTGATGGTGAGGCCGTTGGTGGCGGCTTCGAGAGCTTCGTCGTATTTATTTTGTCCTAAGAGTGCTTCGGACAGGTCAAGGTAAGCGTCGGCTTTCCAGAGGTCTGATTTTTCAAGGTCGAGAAGGAGGCGTGAGGTGGTTTCTGCTTGGGCAAACTGTTGGGTGCGGTTTTGTGCTTTCGCAAGCGTTCTCCACACTCCTGGATCGGTTCGCTTTGGGACGTCGGGATCGGTGGCTTTGGTGAGGTAGTTGGCGGCTGTTTGGATTTGTCCGTCGTGGAACATTTGGACTCCTAACCATGAGAGCATGTTGGATGGGATCTTTTTTTCGGGAGCCGTTTTGTAGATGTCTTGGAGGACACTGTGTAACCGATGCTTATCTTTTTGGTTGAAGGCGGTGACAACGAGGAGGTCTCCGACTTGAGGGGTAAGGTATTCGGGAGCGAGATTGCGGGCTTTTTCGGCATAGGGAGCGACTTTTTGGTATTCTTTGAGGTGAAAATATCCCCATGCGATCCAGTAGTTGGCGTTTGCAATGGTGGATTTGGGCATATTGGGGAAGTCGGCCAGGATTTTGCGATATCGGTCGATCATGGGCTGGTATTTCTTCATTTTGCGCAGGACGCGTGCGCCACCTTGAAGAGCGAAGGCGGTTTGAGCTTTGGAGGTGTCGAGGCGGAGGACAGCATCGTAGTCGCCGAAGGCTGAGGCTAGGTCACCAAGGGCGAGGTGAGATTCGGCTCGTTTGTTGTAGGCCTCGGGGATTCGAGGGTCGAAGCCATAGCGATCAATGAAGAGGGTGAAGTTGCGGATCGCTCCGTCGTGTTTTCCGGATTCGTTGAAGGACCACCCGCGTTTGAAGAAGAGTTCGGGGTGAAGTTCTTCGTCGAGATGTTCTTCTTTGACTCGTTTGTAGGTGCCGGCTGCGGCTTCAACTTCTTTTCGGTTGAAAAGGGACTCGGCTTTGATGAAGCGTGCGACTTCGAGGTCTGCTTTTTGGCCGAATTTGCGGAAGTAGAGTTCGAAAAAGACATCGACGCGTTCGGCGAGACCTGGGTGTTGGAGGTGGTAGTCACAGATGAGACATTTGAAGGAGGCTTGGTATGCCTTTTTCGTGCCTGCAAGAAATCGGTCGGCGCGACGGAAGGCAGAGCGAGCAGATCGCCAGGATTTTTTGGTGTAGTATCCGTTGCCTGCACGCAGATTCCGCATGCCTTCGCGTTTTCCTTTGGCTCCAAAGTCGCCCATTTCGTAGAGCTTAATGACTTGGTCCCAGTTTTTTTTGCGGGTGTGGAATCCCATGAGAGCGGTTTGGGCCTGGGCTTTGTTGGAAGGCAGGTGTTTTTTTTGTTCTGCGGTAAGGTCGGGGGAGCTGAGGGGGATTTCTAGAATGGAGAGGAGGTGATCATTGGCGTAATGGTCGATGCCGAGTTCGGCGGTGCAGAGGCCGGTGTAGAAGACGGCCTGGGATCTGTATTTGGACTCGCTATCTGCGGACGTGAGAGGGTCGAGGATATCGATGCATTCTTGATACTTGAGGTTGTTGAATTTGCGGTATCCGAATAGAAAGCGAGCCCAGTCTTGATAGGGGTGGTCGCGCATTTTCATGATTTTGGTGAGCGCGTTGTTGACCGCATTTGGGTCGTTGAGCTTCATGAGGCATTGAACCTGTTTGGTCAGTGCGGAGTGTTTGTATTTGTCTTGTTTGAGGTGGATGGCGGCGATGCCGAAGTATTTGGCAGCTTGTTTCCAGTTTTCTTCGGCGTAGTAGAGGTAGGCGAGTTGGCGTGCTGCGGAGCCGACGTAGGGGCCTCGTTTGTGAACGCGTATGAGGGTGCGGTAGGTATTGCGGGATTCTTCAACATGTCCAAGAGTCTGGCGGGCATGACCTAGGTGGAATCTGACGGCGGGAACATGGGTGGATCGCCCATGGGTCCTGAGGAATTCGCGGTATTTTTGGATGGCGAAGTTGAGGTAGCGGGATTTTTTATAGGGGTCCCGCTGGTTGATTCCGGCGGCGTAGTATTGTTCGGCAAATTCGAAGGCGGCCTGGTCGCGGGGAACTGTGGGAGCTTCGGGGGCTGGGGGTTGGGTAGTGTCCTGTGCCTGAAGGTGAGAGAGTGACAGGATGGCAAAAATGAGGGTTTTGATGAGTGGAGGGAGGTTCTTCATCTGCTTCTGGCGGGAAGATGCTTTAGTGCAGTAAAAATAGCAAACGTTAATGGTTGATGGTTTTTATGTTTGTGATGACGTGCTGGAGGAGGGTGTGTTTTCCCAGATTCGCGTTTGGAGGGCGTTGCGTGCGGCGTCTGATTCAGCTTTCTTTTTGCTGGGGCCTTTTCCGGTGCCGAGGGTCGTTTGTTGCCAGATGACGGCGACGGTGAAAGTCCGTTGATGTGGGGGGCCATCCTGGTCGGTGACTGTGTAGTGGGGGGATTCTGGGGTGATTTTTTGGAGGGCTTCTTGGAGTTCGCCCTTGAAGTTCCCTTGGGTGGTATCGAGTTTGAGGTCCTTGAGTTCGGGGGCGAGAAGTTGGAGGACGACGTCGGTGGCGGCAGTGAGGCCACCGTCGAGGTAGACTGCTCCCATCACGGCTTCAAACGCATCAGCGAGGTTGGACGAGCGTTCGCGGCCTCCAGATGAGGCTTCCCCGTTGCTGAGATGGAGAGCTTCCCCAAGATAAACTCGGCCTGCGGCTCTGGCGAGGGTGGGTCTTGAGACGAGTGAGGCTCTTAATTTGGTGAGGAGGCCTTCTTTGAGGTCAGAAAATCGGTGAAAGAGGTGGTTGGTAATAACGAGTTCGATGACGGCGTCGCCGAGGTATTCGAGGCGTTGGTTGTCAGGTGGGGCGGGGCGCTTTTCTGATGAGAGACTAGGGTGTGAGAGGGCTTCGACGAGTAAGCCGGGTTCGGAAAATTGGTAGTTGAGTCGTTGTTCGAGGTCCACCATTGCTGTTGAGTTTGAATGATTAACGTGCGAGGGGAAGGGGAAATTGGGTCGAATGTGAACTCTTGTTGATTTTTTTTTAGATGATAGCAGTTTTGAGGGGTCATGTTGGTGTTGCTTTCTCCCGCGAAGTCCTTGGATTATGAGTCCCGTTTGTTCACGAATCGTACGACAAAGCCTCGATTTGTTGAGGATTCGGCTGAGTTGGTTGAGGGGTTGAAAAAGTTGTCCGTTGGTGAATTGGGGAAATTGATGTCAATTAGTGAGTCGTTATCGCAACTCAATTTTGATCGGTATTCGAGCTGGGAGCGGGAATCGACGAAAGAAAATGCGAGGGCTGCGATCTTGGCATTTACGGGAGATGTTTATCAGGGGATGGAACTGGCTGATTGGGGGACGGATGATTTTTCGGTTGCGCAGAAGAGATTGAGAATTTTGTCGGGTTTGTATGGGGTTTTGAGGCCTTTGGATTTGATGCAGCCCTACCGATTGGAGATGGGGACTAAATTTGTGAATGGTCGGGGGAAGAATTTGTATGAGTTTTGGGGAGAGAAATTGACGGATTCTTTGAATCAGGACCTGAAAGGGTCAGGATCTGAGGTGGTGGTAAATTTGGCTTCAAACGAGTATTTTTCGGCGGTGAAGAAGAAGCAATTGAACGGAGAGTTGGTGACGCCGGTTTTTAAGGATGAGAAAAATGGGGTGTATAAGGTGATTTCGTTTTTTGCGAAAAAGGCGCGAGGGATGATGGCGGATTTTGTGGTGAGAAACGGGGTGTTAGATGCGGATTGTTTGAGAGATTTTAATGGGGGTGGGTATCGGTTTTCGAAAAAGGAATCCTCAGATAGAGAATTGGTCTTTTTGAGGAAGGCGGGGTAGGTTTTTGTCGGCTAGTGGTTTCGAGGATCTTTGGGCATTCAGTTAGAGGGAAGGTGTGTTTGGTAATATTGTACGAGTCGATGGGCTTCGGTATCGACTGAATAGTTTCGTTCGACGTGTTTTCGGCCATTTTTTCCGAGTTCTAGAAGGTCTTGTTTGAGGAGTGATTCGAGTGCGGAGGTGGTGGCTGTTAGGTCGTTGGTGGGAACAAGTCGTCCGTGGAGATCTTCGGTGACGATGTCGGGCCAGGCTCCTGCTCGTGAGGCTAGGACGGCGGCTCCGGAGGCCATGGCTTCGAGGATGGTCAGTCCAAAACCTTCGTTTCGCGAGAGGGCGGTAACGAGGGACATGGCTTGGAAAAGCTCGGGGAGTCGCTTGGTGGGTTGTTTGCCGAGGAAGTGGATTCGGTCGCTGAGTCCGGCTTGGTTCATCTTGGCTTCAAGTTGTTTTTGGAAGGGGAGGTGTTCGGGGGTGGTTTCTCCGACAATGACTAGTGTGGGGTCGGGATTCTCTTTGAAGGTTGTGATGGCGGCATCGATCAAGAGATCATGGCCTTTTTGGGGGCGTACGCGCCCGAAGATGCCAATACCAAATTTTCCTGGGAGATTGAGTTTGTTCCAGGCGAGTTGTTTGTCTTCTGGGGGGGTGAATTTTTTGAGGTCGATTCCGTGAGGGATGATGATGTCGGCGGGAGTTTTGAGGTATGAGTTTGCGGCTGAGCAGGTGGTGATGATTCCGTCCATCCGGGACATGAGGATACGGGTGAATTTGGAGTGGTGGCGTTGGGCGGTGGAGGTGAAGACGATTTTGAGTTTGGCGCCGAGGGATTTTGCAATGAGAGCTTGAATCATTTCATTGTTTCGGCGGGCGTGGAAAAGTCGGGTTTTTTGGTCACGAGTGGTGACGAGTTGGAGGAGAGTTGTGGTGGGGGTTTCTTTGGGAAGGTGGTGTTGCCCAAGGACGGTGAGGGGGAGTCTTTTTGAGACGCCTGGGAGGGTTTGAAGCATCGTTGAGGTGACGCCTGAGAAGCGTTTGTTGGAGTTGCCAAGAATGAGTGAGGGGAGGGACATTTGAAGGGTTTTGTTTCTAATCGATTGCTGTGATGTCGTGTGGTTGTGGGGTCAGGCAGAGTCCAATTGTTCCGATTAAAAGAAAGTAGCATGCCAGGAGTTCTAGGTAGGCTGAAACGGTGAGAGGAATATCCGAGTGGTAGTTGTCACCTAGGGAGGCTTTCCATAGGAGTGAGGTTCCGAGAAATCGGGCGAGCACGTAGATCATGATAAAGGCTGAGGCGAAGAAGCCAGCTGCGGGATGGGAGGTGAGGCGGGCGATGAATGCTCCAAGGTGTTTTTTATGGGCGAAAAATTTGATAAGAGCGAAGATGATCAGTGGGATGTAGAGGAAGGAGAAGTGGATGTTTAAGGTTTGTTGAATAGAGTCTTGGCTTTCTCCGATAGCGGAAGCGATCGCTAGAGTGCCAAAGATTTGATAAAAGGGGCCGAGGTGGAGGGCTGTTCGGGCGGCGCCAAACCAGAAGGCTCCGGTGGCAACGAGTAGGATCACTTGTAGGCTTTCGACGATGCCGTCTTCAGCTGGGAGGACTGGGCTGTCGGGGAGCCAGGCAGGGAATAGGATGCCGATGGAGCCGAGGATCACCAGAAGGGTGGAGATCAGGGGCTTTTTCCAGTTTTTTGAGTCAGTGTTATCCAAGACGGGGGAGTGTGGCTAATTTTAAAGGGGAAGCCAAGGCATGGATG
>JAHDGN010000056.1:0-5950 GCA_020627645.1 Akkermansiaceae bacterium | reverse complement strand
GCCCCTGCGATTGCTGATAGATCAATCACCTGGCCGAAATCGCTCGTCACGTTACCTGGAGCAATGTTGAAATTAAAGTCACCAGCAGAAGTGAAGGCTCCGCCGACACTATCAGCGAAGAGAATCTCAACGAGGTTTGATCCACGTGCCATATTGCCCTGGGCTGATTCGTTGTAATTCCAAACCGTGAGGTTGGAAAGGTTGTAGGAATCCCCAAGGTTAAAGGTAATAACTGCTCCTGGAGCATTAGGGTCGTCTGGGACGGAAGAAAAAGTGCCGTTGTTGAGCCACATGTTGTCATCTGGCGTTGTCACGTGGAACCCATTGGTTGCGTCAAAGCCAGATCCGTTGACAATGTTGACGGCTCCTCGAGTAAAAGAGGAGCTGGTCAACTCGGACGATACGTCTTCGATCGTTACTCCCGTTATGAGTGCTCCCTGAGCAAGCGCTGTTAGCGATAAGACGGCGGAATTGATAAATACTTTTTTCATGTTAATGAGGGTGGTGGGAATTGCCCACGCGCCGAGAAGCTAACCACGTCATTATTGGTATGCAAAATATATTTCAGTTCATGAATTTTTTTCACGTGAGTTCTGGGTAGTCGACTCGATCAAGGGATAGTCCGTCTGGAGGAGCGCAGAGGGGAGATTTTTTTTCCTGGGGATTCGTCAGGAGATTTTGGTGATCGTGATGAGATAGGTATCCCTGGGCGACATGGACAGCGGCTCCGGTGAGGAGTCGAACCATTTTGTAGAGGAAGCCGTTTCCGGTAAAGGTGAGGAGGAAGCCGGTTTCGATTTGTTGGAGGTCGCTTTGGGTGATGGTGCGCACGTAATCTGTCTTTTCTGTTTCGTTTCCTCGGTTGGCGGCAAAGGCTTGGAAGTTCTTTGATCCGAGGTAGCGTTGTAGGGCATCTTCGAGATCGATTGGGTTGAGTTGTCGGGGGAGATGCCAGGCGCGATGGGCGAGAAATGGGGGGAGAATCGGAGAGAGACAGAGGTGGTAGGAGTAGGTTTTAGAGGTGGCTGAGAAGCGAGCGTGGAAGTCTTGGGGCATCTCATGGCAGTCTAGGATGCGGATTTGTGGCGGAAGTTTGGTATTTAGGGCGGGGACCCAATTGTGAGGATTCATGGTGAGGTTGTCGGGGGCGTCGAAGTGAGCGACTTGACCAGCGGCATGAACTCCTGCGTCTGTTCGCCCTGAGCCGTGGAGACGGATGGGGGTTTTCGCGACTGATGAAAGGGCTTCTTCGATTTGGGATTGGATCGTTTGAGTATTCGGTTGAATTTGCCAGCCGCCAAAGGTGGAGCCGTCGTATGCAATCGTTATTTTGAGGCGCATTGGTTGGGGAGTGATTAGAGATTAGGTGTTTGGAATTGAACCGGGGCTTACCAGCCGAGGTAGTCGTTGAGGATTTGGACCGCGGCTGCCTGGTCGATGATGTTTTTTTGTTTCTTTGCTTTGTGTCCGGCTTGCCGGAGTTTTTCAGCGGCGGTTATTGTGGTGAATCGTTCGTCCACGTAGGAAATCGGAAGTTTTGGGATTTCTTTTTGAAGATGGGATCCAAAGTCACGGACTTTTTTGGCACTGGTTCCTTCTGATCCATCCATTCGGAGGGGGAGTCCTAGGATGAGGGTTTTGATTTTGCGTTGATGAATGATTTCGAGGATGCGGGGTATGGGGGGGGTTTGGGTGACGGTGATGGTTTCGACAGGGTGAACGCCGATGACGAAATCGTCTGTTGCAGCGATACCAATACGGGCGTCACCGTGGTCGATTGCTAGGATTGGATGCACTAGAGGCAGAATAGATGCGAGCCAAGTAGGCTTTTGTTCTCAAGATGAAGTACCAATCTGGTCGACTTTGATAAGGGTAATCTATTTGCGCACGGTCATGGTCACGAAGTGGACAAAACTGGCGATGAGAATAGAGCCGGAAACGCTGTATAGCGCACCTTTCCCATTTTCTAGACCAAAGATGATGAGGAAAACGCCCAAGAGAAAAATGAGGGCCATCAAAAAACAAATTATCTTCATCGATCTTCAAACTTTTAGGTTAGTTGTTTGGGGAGTAAAGGTGTTAGTTTTTTAATGTCGTCTGCTTGGTGGCGGTTGGCGACGAGGAGGGCGTCCTCGGTTTGTACGACGATGAGATCGTCGACCCCTAGGAGAGCGACTCGTGATTGTTTTCGGTTATTGAAGACGATATTGTTTTGAGAGTCGATTTCGGTGAGCTCGGTGTTGGTTTGGTTCTTGTCTCCTTGGGTGTTGAGATATTTAGCAACAGAGATCCATGAGCCAACGTCGTCCCAGTCGAACGTTGCTTCGATGTTGAGCACGTGGGCAGCTTTTTCCATGAGGGCGTAATCGATGGAGATGGGGGTGAGGTTGGGGAATTGGTCATTGATGGTTTGTTTAACGTTAGGCGAGTCTTTTAGCTGGGCAATAAAGGCGGAGAGCTCGGGGGTGTGCTGTTGGAGTTCGTGGGTGACGGTTTTGATGGACCAGACGAACATTCCTGCGTTCCAGGCGAAGTTCCCCTGTCTGAGAAAGGTTTCGGCTGTTTCTGGGCTTGGTTTTTCGCGGAAGCGGGTGACTTCGTAAGGAGTATTTTCCGTTGAGGGTTGGAGTTGAGCCGGTTGACCTCGTTCGATGTATCCGAATGATGGGCAGGCCCAGGTTGGTTTGATGCCGATGGTGAGAAGGCTATCGTTGGTGGAGGCGATGGTGAGGCAATCGTTGAGCACGGACTGGAAGCTAGCAGTGTCGTTGATCAGTTGGTCGGAGGGTAGAACGGCCATCGTGGCGTTGGGGTTTCGGGCTGCGATCAGCCCGACGCCGAGAGCGACCGCAGGAGCGGTGTCGCGCTTCGCTGGTTCGGCGAAGATATTTTCTGAGGGGAGCATGTGAGCGATTTCTCTCACACCTGATTCTTGAAGGGCGTTGGTTAGGATGAGGATATTTTCGGTGGGAATGAGTCCGTTCAGGCGAGTGATGGTTTGTTCGAGGAGGGTGCTGTCGTCGAAGAGGTTGAGGAGTTGTTTGGGTTTGGCGTCTCTGCTGAGAGGCCAGAAGCGGGTGCCTGAACCGCCGGCGAGAATGAGGGCATAGTTGTTGTTGTGACTCACGGGGTGAATTCAATCGAGGACTGGCTGAGATGTCAAAACTAGGGCTGAGTTGTTTTTTGTTTGGGTTAGAAGGGAAGAGTGGGTTAATTTTGGGAATGGACGATCATTACGATGAAGACGATTGGGTAGACAGGACTGCGGCCTTCGCGCCAGCAGTGTTGGGAGCGGCGGCTGGAGTGTTAGTTGCTGATGCGTTGGGGGAGAAAGCTCGTCGTCCGGTTGGGTTGTCGTTGGCATGTTTGGGGCTTGCTGCGTTGACGCCGATGTTGGTGGAAACGGTGGTGAAGAAAGTGAAGGGTCCTGGAACTCGTCGTGGACAGGCGAGGACGCTACAGGGGATTCGTGATCATGGATTGCAGGCGCGAGAGATCAGTTTTGTGGAGGAGGAGTTGGGGGAAGAGTTGGGGGTCGGTTAGTGAGCTGGTGGAACGCTAGAGCTACATCTTTTGGTTGAAGTTGAACGAAGCTCTAGGCAGGTTCGGTGGGGCGAAGATGGGCAGCGAGTTCACGAACGACGTGATCGAATCCGGATCGAAAGGGGATGCGAGCCCGCCATCTGAGTTCATTGAGAGCTAGGGTTGGATCGAGAGCGTGACGACTGTCGTGACCGGGACGGTCTTCGATGTGTGAGATGAGTGATTCCGGTTTGTGTAGATGCTTGAGGATGTGTCGGGCAATTCCGATGTTGGTGTGTTCGGTTTTCGAACCAAGGTGATAGACTCGATTTGGGCGTCCTCGTTCTAGGGCTGCGATGAGTCCTTGGGCGCAGTCTTCGACGTGGATCCAGTCTCGGATTTGTTGCCCTGAGCCGTAGATGGGGAGTGGCTGGTCACGGAGGGCATGGAAGATGAGGGTTGGAATGAGTTTGTCGCGATGTTGACGGGGGCCGTAGATATTCGTGCAGCGTGCGATGACTACATCTTGGCCGTAGGTGACGTGGGCGGCGTGGATGAGAAGGTCTGCTCCAGCCTTGCTTGCGGAGTAGGGTGAGGATGGGCGAAGACGGGCTGATTCGTCTAGGCGTCTGGGGAAATTGACGGATCCGTATACTTTGCCGGTTGAGCACTGGAGGACTGGGATATTGAGTGGGCGTGCGGCGGACAGGATAGACATCATGCCTCCGACGTTTGTGTCGATGAAATCGTGTGGTTTTTCGATTGATTGATCGACATGGGATTCTGCTGCCAGGTTCATGATGGCGGTGCATTGGTGTTCGATCAGAGATTGTGAGACTCGTTTTTGGTCTCGGATATCACCTTCGATGAAGGTGAACCTGGGGTCTTGGTCGGGCCCTTTTAGATTGTTTGAGTTTCCGGTATTAGTAAGCGCGTCTAGGACGGTGATTTTTTCCACGTCCGGGCGGTTGAGGAGCTGGCGAACTAAGGTAGAGCCGATGAATCCGGCACCTCCGGTGACGAGGATGGAGCGAAGTGAACGCATTAGCGTGGAGGTTGTCTCATTTAGTTAAGAATATCTAAACAAAATGAAAGCTCAATTAAAACAAGTTGACCCTAAGGTGAGTCTGTGGTCCGTTTTCGAAGCTATGACGAAGCAAGCTATGTTGATTTTAGGAGCGATGGTTTTTGGCTTGGCCTCTTGTGGGACGCTGCGAAATACGATGAGTAGTCTCAAGCAGCCGTTGAGTGGAGATGGCGACTATGATCCTCTGATGGCGCCTGGTGCCCAGCGTGGGGGTGGCCAGTTGGTTCAAACTGAAACCTATCGTTCAGGCGAGTGGGTGAGAACTTCCGTTGCTGGGGCGAGTTTTTTCCGGAAATTGCCAAGGGGAAATGCGAGGGCGGATCAGCTTCTCCGGAAGGGAACTCCAATGCGTGTGATTTCTACTAAAGGAAGTTATTTGAAGGCTCAATTGGAGAGTGGGGATGTGGGATATGTTCCTGGGATTATGGTCGAGGGGCGGACCGCGAGTTCGTCTAAGCGTAAAACGACTAAGCGTCGAGCGAAGAAGAAGGTGCCTAAGAAGATTCCAGATTACGGAGATGTTCCACCGATTATCGATCCTACAGATCCGGAAGATGTGACGGTTCCGACTGATTCTACGATTCCCCCTGCGCCGACGGATCTCCCAGATGCTCCTCCAGCGGTTCCAGATGTTCCCTCGATCCCGGATGTGCCAACTGTGCCTGAAGTTCCTGAGATCCCCGAAGTCCCAGAAACGCCTGCTCCTTCAATTCCGGATGTCCCGGCAGTGCCCGATGTCCCTCCTCCGCCCGAGCTTCCTGGGATTTCTGATCCGGTTGAGATTCGATAGAGAGAAATCTCGCTCTTTTTTGGCAACGGCCTCGCAAAATGTGCGGGGCTGTTTTTTTGTCTTTATGAATCGGAGATGATTCGGAGAATGTCGGTGTTATGGATTTTATCGATTCGTTGGTGACGTTGGCGTTGTTGGTCATGTTGCAGGCAGTGTTGGGCTTCGACAATTTGCTGTATATTTCGTTGGAGTCGCAGCGGGCACCGGAGAAGGATCAGAGTCGAGTCAGGAAGTTGGGGATTGGAATTGCGGTTGGGTTGCGGATTGTCCTGCTTTTTGTGTTAGTTGCTTTGGTGAGTTGGTTGCAGAAGCCGTTCTACACGACAGGGGAAGGGGGGTGGACTTTAACTTCCATAGTGTCATCGTGTGGGGGGGCGTTCATTCTTTATACAGCGATGAAGGAGATTGCGCATATGATGTCATTGGAGGAGGAAGGGGATGCGGTGGATCGGAAGCCGTCGTCACCAGGAAAGGTGATCGGGTTGATTGTCTTTATGAACGTGATTTTTTCATTTGTTCAAAGCTATTTAATTGTTATATTGTTAAGTATT
>JAHDGN010000055.1 GCA_020627645.1 Akkermansiaceae bacterium | reverse complement strand
CAATCGGAATAGATTTTGGAGGAACTTCGGTGAAAACTGGAGTTCTGTATCGAGGCAACATTATCGACGAAGCCCCACGAATCGACACTCGGAGGCATGATGAAGCTCGCCCTCTCATTGAGGATATTCATCAAACGATCGGAACTCTCCGTAAAAAACACCCCAAAGTCGAAGCTGTGGGGATTGGAATGCCAGGGTTCGTGGATTTCCCTACAGGAATGGTCCACAACCTGACAAATGTGAAGGGGTGGCAACGAGTCTACCTGAAACGAGAGCTCAATGAACTAACCAACTTACCAGTGACGGTCGAAAATGACGCCAATTGCATGGCCTATGCTGAATGGAAGCGTGGTTCTGGACGTGGAATGAACCACTTAGTAGCACTAACTCTGGGGACAGGGGTTGGCGGCGGCATTATTGTGGATGGTCGTCTTGTGCGAGGTGCAAACTATGTTGCAGGCGAATTGGGACAAACCTCCATTGATTTCAATGGCCCGGAAGGAAGCTATGGGAATCGAGGTTCCATTGAAGATTATATTGGAAATCAGCAGATCGCGAACCTAGCAGCGTCGGAGTTTTCTGAGAAAGGGATTGAGCGAGCTCCAGATGAGTGCGAGCCCGTCCTGCTCGCAAAAATGGCACACCAGGGAGATGAGGTAGCAATTTCTATTTGGGATACAGTGGCTCGGAAATTGGCAACTTCTCTGATGAATTGCTGTTGGTTACTCAATCCCGAAGCTATCGTGATTGGAGGAGGTGTCTCGAAAGCAGGAGCTGTCCTTTTCGATCCATTACGCAACCATCTTTGTTCACAGCTTGGTGACCCATTCAAAGAGAACCTCAGGATTCTTCCTGCTAGATTCGGTAACGAAGCCGGAATTGTTGGTGCAGCCACATTAGCCTTGGAAGAGGCGGGATTTAATGTGGATGATTAGAGATCCAATTCAACCCAGCTGCGGCAACCTGCGAATTTTTTGGAATATTGAACTTGGATAGGCTTTGCGAGTTTTGAGACCTTAACGTGAGCTACATGGATGCTGCCAGATTGCATTCCCTTGCCTTCCCAAAAAAAGCGATCGTAAACGACTTGCTCTTTCCAAATATGCTGGTTTGCAAGTTTTTGAACTTGCTCCCAGTTGTACAAAGTTTCAGCACTGGTAACCGTCACCATAGAGCAGATTGAAATCTCGTCTCCAACTTCCCACTCCCCCTTCGTCACCTCCCAAGGGATTTTCACTAAGTCACCTTGAGCGTGGAAACGAGTTGGAAACAGAGCGAATTCTCGATGCTTGAACGAAAACCCCTCTTTCCCTTCATGAATTCCACCTTTACGGAGAATTAAACTCTGTTGCCCCTTTTCAAGGGCCTGGCAGACAACCTCCCATTCTTTAAACGCAATCATTATTTCGCCTGGCGATTTTTGAAATTTCGGATGCCGATTTCAACTCATTTCGATTTTGTCATTTCCGAAAGTCACTTGGATCAACCATTGATCTGTGGGTAATAAAAATCTAAACTTCTCCCCTGGTGGGAACTCAAACAAAGAAATTTCCTCTTGGTGAACTGAACCTCATGGACGGCGAGAAAATCTCGAACGCTCATCTGGCGTATGCGACATGGGGAACACTCAATGCGGAGTGCAACAATGCCATCCTTGTTTTTCATGCTCTATCTGGAACCCATGTGATCAGTGGATCTCATCCCAGCAAACCGGATGATACGAATTTCTGGACTGATGAACTTTCTGAAGGTTGGTGGAGTGAAATTGTGGGGCCTGGAAAGGCCATCGACACTGACCGATTTTTTGTCATTTGTTCCAATTATCTAGGAGGTTGCTACGGTTCAACGGGGCCATCATCTACAAACCCCGATACAGGAGAACCATACGGATCTTCATTTCCTCATTTAAATGCTGCAGATTTGGTCGACGCCCAAATACCTCTTCTTGAGTCATTTGGTATCGACCAACTCCATGCAGTCGTGGGACCATCAGTGGGAGGGCTCCTAGCTTTAACGTTCGCGACACGGCATACTTCTCGAGTTCGAAATGTAGTCCCGATCGCAAGTGGCTTTAAAACAACTGTTCTAAACCGACTGATCCTATTCGAGCAAATTTTAGCGATCGAAAATGACAAGTATTTCAATTCGGGAGATTACTATCACGGAGAATCTCCAAGAGTTGGGCTTTCATTGGCACGAATGATCTCCCATAAAACATTTGTCCACTTAGATACCTTTGAGAAAAGAGCACGCAGGGATCTAGTGAAAGAAACTGAAATGCTTTCCTGGTTTCAAGTCCGGGACACATTTCAAAGTTATATGCTTCATCAGGGAAAGAAATTTACCGACAGGTTCGACGCAAACACTTACCTTCGAATCATCGATATGTGGTCTCGCTTTGATGCCGTTGTTCAAGGAGGTGCAGAAAGTGTTGAAAAATTGTTTGCGCCATGTCGAGATCACGGACTTAAGTTCTTGGTTTTTTCGATTGATTCGGATTTTTGTTTTTACCCTGAAGAACAAGCCGAACTCGTCCGAAATCTTGAAGAATCATCCGTCGAGGTGATGCACATCACAGTTCATTCGATGAAGGGACACGATTCATTTCTTCTGGAACCAGAGTTATACACACCACATATCCGAGAGCTTTTGCAATCTTAGAGAGCAAATTTGAGCGCCTTCCACGCTAATCTCCGAACGTCAGCTCTTTTAATCTTCAGAGCCTGATTCCAATCGTCCCATCCCGACTTTTCAATCATTTCGAGTGTTTCCCAACCAATAAAAGCAGGCAACACGGTGGCAAATCGTAGACGTTTACCATTTAAAGAATCCGCATATTTGACACCATCGCTCAGCCCGTCCCGGGCGATCTGGATCCACTGATCGCGTTCTGACATCAGAGCATCTGGCGTTGGCTGAGTTGGAAGATAACACCTTCCTCGATCTAAGTCCTCTCTGACATCCCGTAGAATGTTGATCAGCTGCAACCCCGATCCAAAATTCACACCTAAATTTGTTAGTCGTTCCTCAGAAAGGTTCGAAAATTCGTTGTCATTTGAAAAACCAACCCGAGTCCAGAATTCTCCAACCGAACCAGCAACTTGGTAGGCATACGTCTTTAGCTCAACCTCATTTTCCAGAGTAACGATTGAATCGCTGCAAAACCGCTCCAGGTCCCATTGCTGACCAGCAATAATCGTTGTCAGGACAGATCGGACAGAATGACGATGTTGAGATGGAAGAGCGCAATATCGGCTTTTGACTTCCTCTAGTCGGAGCATCAGCCGACTTTCCGGTTCGCTCAGTCCGAGCAATTTTGGAATAGACAAGGTAGATGAGTTTTCAAGCCATGGTAGGAATTTTGCTAAAAGGCTTTTTCTAATTTCTATTTCAAGATTTCCTGAATCTGCGATCGTGTCCGAAGCTCGGGCTAAGAGATATCCTATACTGATTGGACTACGGAAGTTGCTAGGCAAAAATTGTATACTCAAATAGAATGAACGGGAAACATCCTTGAGTATTTTAGTTGCAAGTTCAGATCGATCGGCCACTTCCCATAGAATCTTAAAAAATTATCATTTAACAAGCTTCGTGCATCTCTACGTCCACATCCCTTTCTGTCATCGCGTTTGCCCTTATTGTTCGTTTTACAAACATACACCGGGGAATACTCGTTTATCCGAATTTGTGGATGCTCTGATCATCGAAGCAGGTTTTGTAGCTGACTCTATAAATCCCCCTCTGAAGACGGTTTATTTTGGAGGAGGAACTCCCTCAATGCTGTCCCCTACTCTCTTAAGCCGACTATTTGTTGGATTGAGGGATCTTTTCGATTTCTCTCAGGTTGAAGAGATTACTTTTGAGGCAAATCCGGCCACGTTCACTAAGCGGACTTCGGTGTTATATCAAAATCTCGGCATCACTCGTGTATCGTTGGGCATTCAATCATTTAACGAACAACAATTGCAAATGCTGGGGCGTGAGCATTCGCCAGAACAGGCAACACAATCGGTTCATTTACTGAGGGATGGCGGCCCTTCCGAGGTCAACATTGATCTCATGTTTTCTGTTCCTCGCCAAACCTTGGAAAATTGGGAAGCTACGTTGAATCAAGCAATCCTTCTCAAACCCGATCATATTTCCGCCTACAATTTAACTTATGAGGAGGACACTCAGTATTTTGAACAATTGGTTTCTGGCGAATTTTTGGAAAATGATGAACTGAATGCGGAAATGTTCCAACTCGCTCATGATATTCTGACTTCAAATGGATACGAGCACTATGAGACCTCGAACTACGCGCTCCCTGGATTCAGATCTAGGCATAACGAGGGATATTGGCTCGGGAATGACTACCTTGGCATCGGACCATCTGCGGTTTCAACAATCGATCGACAAAGGTGGCAGAATGTATCCGACACGTCATCATACATGAAACAAGTGGTTAAGGTCGGCCACGCTCGAGAAAGTGGTGAGTTACTAGATGATGAAGCGTGGCGTCTAGAAAGAATTGCCCTTCAGCTTCGAACCAAAGAAGGGCTTCCTCTCAAATACCTTTCTTCCGATACCGACCTGGAAAAACTTTCAGGGCTTGTCGAAACAGATTCTACCCACCTCAGGCTAACGGATCGAGGGACTCTTCTAGCTGACTCGATTGCTACTGAGTTGGCATAAAAAAACCTCTCTGAGAGAGAGGCGAAGTAAATGGTGGCTCATCCCGGAATCGAACCAGGGACACAAGGATTTTCAATCCTCTGCTCTACCAACTGAGCTAATGAGCCTCACTGAAAAGGTGATGGCGGGGTGATAATGTTGAGATTAGATCTTTGCAACAGAAAAACGCATTGGATTTACTTATCTTGACTAATTAGTTGGGAAAATACCGGCAAAACCTCCAAAAAAAGAGAATTTTTTCCGCCTCGCGATAGCTGGTCCGCGACCAGAACCTCAGGAAAGACTGAATCTGCCGGTCCACTTCTAGTGATTTCAAACTCTGATACCGAGAGAAAGTGAGTGAGTTGCTGACCGGTTTCACATCGATCAATGGCTAATTTGTAGCGATCTCCTTGCATTGTTAGATTGGTGATAGTTTCTGCGCCGTCATCCCAATAAAATTCTAGGTTAATCTGTCGGTCGTTTTCGCAATTGAGAACCAAGTGCCCTTTGCTGCTTTTCTGAGCCTTCCAACCTGTTCGTTGAACAATCCATGCAGCCAACAAATATGCAGAGGTTTTATGGAGAGGATTCGAATGAATGGAAATCTTTTGCGTATTTGACAGCTCACGGAGAGCAAGTGGCTCATCAAACAAGCGTGCCACAGCCATCCGGATTTGGTACGTCCGAGTCCATGCCAAATCTTGAGTGACCATGTTATTACCAGTAATCGCTCGAGCCTCTAGAACCCGATTGATTCCTTTTGAAGGATCTCCCCAAGTGGAGCTGTCGAAGACGAAACGGTCAAGAAGGCGAAAAAGGCGCTCTTCGAAAAGATCACTCAGCTCCCCTTGCCACCAAAAGACGAGAGGAAGGTCGCTGTTTAAGTGAGCGAAAACTGTATTTCTTAGCCTCCCTATTGCTTGCCCCTCTAAAAGGAAAGCAAGTTGCTCAGAGCAGATAGTTTTTCGACCGTGAGCCAAATGACAATGTGCCGTGATCCAAGCTTTGATCGACGTTTTTTCTGAAACCCGATTCATCGCGATCAATACCGCTCGGCAAGCATGCTCTCGCGTGAGATTTTGAATGGCTGTCGAGTTTGTAAGTAAATTCTGAGGGGTTTCGGTGTAGACCAAAAAATTCATCAGCGAAGCATTGGTGCTAGCCTCGTCCGCCTCCCATAGCTTCTTCAGCTCCCCTTCTATCTCGGAGATGGCAACTTCTTTCCCCAGCTCGTTGTATCTCTCGTCCATTAGAGCCTCCTCCATGTTTTTCCATCTCTAGCCAAAAGTTCATCGGCCTCTCTTGGCCCCCAAGATCCCGCAGGGAATTCCGCCATCATCGGAGGGGTCCGAGTATCGTGCCATGCCCTTTCGATATGGTCCACAAACCTCCAGGCTTCCTCAACCTCGTCACGACGAGCAAAAAGTGTCGCGTCTCCTGCCATTGCGTCAGCCAGAAGGCGCTCATAAGCTTCCGGACTACTTTTCCCAAAACTCGTTGAATAATGAAAATCCATTTTAACCGGTTCAAGTCGAAGGGTTGTTCCAGGAAGCTTCGAATTCATTCTAAGAGAGATTCCTTCATCAGGCTGAATCCGAATCACCAAAACATTCCCCCCTGGAACTCCGCCAGGCATTGCATTAAAGAGAACAGTGGGTGTTTCCTTGAAATGAATTGAGATTTCAGTCGCCTTCTTAGGCAGTCGCTTGCCCATTCGAATGTAAAACGGCACCCCACTCCATCGCCAGTTGTCGATCAAGCAGCGAAGAGCGACGTAAGATTCGGTTAAGGATTCGGGATTCACTCTCTCTTCTTCTCTGTAACCGGGGACCTCATCTCCATTGATATTCCCAGCTAAATACTGAGCTCTAACTACATTTTTTCCCACTAACTCAGGTGTATCCCATTGGCGGAGTGAGCGAAGCACTTTGACCTTCTCATCTCTAACTCCGTCAGCAGAAAGATCGGTGGGAGGCTCCATAGCAACAAGACTTAATAGCTGTAACAGATGATTTTGGACCATATCTCTGAGCGCCCCAGATTTGTCGTAATATCCTCCCCGCCCACCTTCCATCCCGAAATGTTCAGCACAGGTGATTTGAATATGGTCGATATGTTCTTTATTCCACATCGGCTCAAAAATAGCATTGGCAAACCTCAAGACCATGATGTTCTGAGCTGTCTCCTTACCTAGGTAGTGATCGATTCGATAGGTATCTTTCTCCTCAAAAGTTCCATTCACAACCTCGTTGAGGTGTTGTGCAGTTCCTAGATCTGTGCCAAATGGCTTCTCGACAATAACCCTTGACCAACCACTCTCTTGCTCTCGATTTAGGCCTGCTTCTTTGAGATTCAGGAGAATATCGTCAAAATATTCGGGAGCACTAGCGATATAAAAAAGGCGATTCCCCTTCCCTCCGCGTGCTCGATCATCCTCGCTCAACCTTTTTGCCAATTTGTCGTAACCCTCTTTATCTTGGAATTCACTACAATGATAAAAGATCGAAGAAGCTAGTGAATCCCAAACGGCTTCGTCATGCCCAGTGCGGGAAACCTTTTGATTAGCCCTTTTAAGTTCTTCCCGAAAATACTCGTCGCTCCAATCCCTGCGAGCTACGCCAATGATTCGGACTCCACTTGGCAGCTCTCCATCGACAGCTAAATTGTAGAGGGCAGGAATGAGCTTTCGATGCGTTAAGTCACCTGTCGCTCCGAAAATAACGATGCTGCAAGCTTCAGGCAAGTTCCTTGAAACAAGATCCTCACGAAATGGGTTGATCACACCCCGTTGTCACACACTGATTGATAAAATCAATGACAACCACATTCGGAAAAGCACTGAAATTCTCAATTCCCTATTTCGTATTCCGTATTCCGGCGTATACATGAACCCGTGAACTCGCTAGACGTCGAAAACGTCCGCAAGGACTTCCCCATCTTGGACCAAAAAATCAACGGGCGACAACTTGTCTATTTAGACAATGCAGCGACGACCCAAAAACCAGTCCAAGTTCTTGACGCCTCGCGCAGCTACTATCAAGAGATCAACTCAAATATCCACCGAGGGGTCCACCAGCTTTCCCAGCTTGCTACGTCCGCTCACGAGAAAGCTAGAGAAACGATTGCGCGATTTATTAACGCACAAAGGCCTGAGGAGGTGATTTTCACCTCGGGCACAACTGACTCGATCAATCTCGTGGCTGATATTTTCAGGAAGTCAGGCCGCATGAAAAAAGGAGGCAACATTATCATCTCCGGGCTTGAACATCATTCGAACGTTGTACCATGGCAGATGATCTGTGAACAACTTGAACTCGAACTCAAAGTCATTCCCGTTCTAGATGACGGCACTCTTGATCAAGAGGCTTACGAAGAACTCATTGATACAAAGACCGAGCTAGTCGCAATTTGCCACATTTCAAACGCCTTTGGGACTGTGAATAACATTGCGGATATCTGCTCGAAGGCTAGATCTGTGAATGCCCTAACGGTGATTGATGGGGCTCAATCAATTTCACACGAATTAATTGATGTCCAGTCGATTGGGTGTGATTTTTACTGCTTTTCCGGACACAAGTGTTATGCGCCAACTGGAGTTGGCGCACTCTACGGTAAATTTAGCCTATTGTCTGAACTACCCCCCTGGAAAGGTGGTGGCGAAATGATCAAGGAGGTGACTTTTGACAAAACTACATACAATGATCCTCCATATAAGTTTGAAGCTGGCACACCAAATATAGAGGGTGGGATCGCACTGGCGGCGGCGTTAGACTATGTGAACAACTTGGGAATAAGTGCTATAAGAAACCATGAGTCTGCCCTAATCAACAAAGCTGCGGAGTTTCTTGGGCAAATCGATGGCCTGACAATCTACGGCCCCCCAGAGCGAGTCGGTTCACTCTCATTCAATATTTCAGACATTCACCATTTTGATCTCGGAACACTTCTGGACAAGATGGGGTTTGCCTTGAGGACCGGACATCATTGCTGTCAACCACTGATGAGTCGCTTCGGCGTTTCAGGCACTCTTAGAGCATCTTTTGCCATTTATAACACTTTTGAGGAGGTCGAGAATTTGGCGAAAGCGGTGGAGAAGTCACTAAACATGTTACGATAATTCTTTCGACTCGTATTTCTCGAGACATCGAGCCATCTCATTTCAACATCAATGACAATTGCGGAAAAACAAAAAGAGCTGCTCGATGAACTTAATCTCTTCCAGGATTGGACCGAGCGGTATGAATATGTGATCGGCCTGGGCAAAAATTTGCCTCAAATGGATGCTGCGCTGCTGACTAACGATAGGTTGATCAAGGGGTGTCAATCACAGGTCTGGTTGGACTGCAACGTCGTCGAGGGAAAGATGGTCTTCATGGCAGACTCAGATTCTGTGATTACGAAAGGGATGATTGCTCTTTTTGTCAGAATTTTAAACGAAGAAGAGCCTGATGATGTCATTGCAGCTGATCTTTCGTTCATTGATCAAACCGGACTCAAGGAACATTTGGCACCCACTCGAGCAAATGCCCTTGGGTTAATGGCTGCTCAGATGAAAAAATGCGCAATCGAGGCCTCCTCCGGGCACCCACGATGAAACTCGAACTGGGAAGCACTGAGGTCATTTTATCGTCCAAGCGTGCGGTATTTCTCTGCCAGTCTCGCAGCCTCGTTCTCTCCGACCTTCACCTCGGTAAATCCGCCTCTTTTAGAGCTCGTGGATTGGGTTTACCCGAGGGAACGACAAAAGATGATCTTGAAAAAATGAGTTCCCTGATTGATGAGTTTGATCCTCAAGAATTACTGATTGCAGGAGACCTTATTCACTCCTTCGATTCACTTTCTCCTTCAATCACAAAAATGTTTCAAGAATGGTTAGACTCGCACCCAAAGTTGCGAGTCAAACTAACCTTGGGAAATCACGATAAGCGAACACCTTTCGAATTTCAGGATCTTGAAATATTAACAAAGACATCAGCTAACGGGATCGTCATTGCACATGACCCCTCTGATTTACCCCAATTTCAATATGGCATCAGTGGTCACCTTCACCCATCTATCCTATTGAGAGATCGATGGAATGGCCCACTAAAATGTAAAGGCTTCTTAATTAGAAATGGTTACCATCTCATCCTCCCTTCCTTTTCAGATTTCACAGGAACGACGCCAATTCATTTGGGAACTAAAGATTCGTTTTATGCACTATCCAACAACAAGGTGATCGAGATCCCCAGACAATCCCTTGACTAGGTCTATTGTTGGTGGCCACGATTGACAACACGGCATTATACTGCAAATTATTTGCAGGTATGAGGACGTTATTTCTAATTTTATTGATCACGGTTGAGACTTTCGCCATCAATGTCGCTTCTCTTCATCCCCTCATCACAGATGCCGTGCAACAAGTTGGTGGCGACCGGATTAATATCGTCCAAATAGGAAAACCTGGAATGAATGTTCATACGTTCAGACCACGCCCACGAGACGTCCAAAAGTTGGCTGAATCAAAACTTATCTTTGCCTCGGGAAAGGGGCTCGAGACCTACTTAGACAAAATAAAAAAAAGCCTTAAAGATGGGCAAGCCATTGTGGAAGTTGGAGCGGCCATTCCGTCCCAAAAAGTGAGCTTCAAGGAGCAAATTTATGCCTGCTGCCCCAATCATGCGGTGGGTGGTGTTGATCCACACTGGTGGCACAACGTGAATAATATGTCTCGAGCAATTCGCGTCATCGAAAAACAGCTCATCAAAGCAGATCCAGCCGGCAAGACGGTTTATACGGCTAATTCAAAGGCAGCCCGAAAAAGACTCAAAGCCCTCCATCGGTGGGTGAAAGCTCAGGTTGCGAACATTCCCAAAAACAAAAGACATTTGGTCACTGCCCATGCTGCTTTTGGCTATTTTTGTAAAACCTATGGCTTCAAGGCAACTTACGTGCAGGGGTTGAGCGCAGATGGCGAAATCCCCGCGGCTCGTCTTGCCACATCAATAGCGGAACTCCGAAAAAATGCGATCCTCGCTGTTTTTCCAGAACAAAAAGCAAACCCCAAAGTCCTTCAGCAGATTGCTCGACAATCTGGAGCGAAAATTGGAAAACCGCTCATTGCTGATGGATCCGTTGGCTCCTACCAAGCGATGATCCAGAGTAATGTCACAAGTATTGTAAATGGCCTAGCCAAATAGAGATGAATTCTTCGCCCATTCGGACAACGATAATCTTACTGGCTCCTCTGCTCGGCTTTTCATTTCCCCTTGCCCATGTCATTTACAAGCAACCACCTAGGCAAGTTGAGATTAGTCACAACGCTGAGGCAATGCCGATGATAAAGGCTGACTTTGAAATCCAATCAGCTCATCCCTATCATTTTGTCAGGGTAACGATCGATGAAAGTTCTTGGAACTTTAACGAAGTTGATGAAATTCAAGAGGTTCATTTTCGAGATGCCGAAACGGTGACGGCTAAAATTGAGGTGGCGTGGCCAGGAGACACCCCGTTAACAGCCCTGAAAGTCACTCTAATTCCCACGGAGCCTTCTGCAGATTCCGACTCTCCGAAAGAACAACGTTCGAACACCTTATGGGCAAATGGAACCCATCAACAAGATGTTAAATTTGAGTGGTAGATGTCAGATGGATCATGGAAACAAACACCCTCTGGAAGTCTCGGGTCTGGAATATCATTACGGTTCAAAATGCGCCCTAAAGGGAGTTAATTTTTCAATTACCTGTGGAAACCGGCTAGCAATCCTAGGTCCAAATGGTGCTGGAAAAACGACCTTCATTCGTCTTCTCGCAGGGCTTCTAAGTTGTCAACAAGGAGAAATTTCTTGGAGGTCCAAACCGATTCGTGACGGACGTAGAGAGATCGCCTATCTACCTCAGATTGATCGCCATCAACAAAATTTCCCCATCCGGGTGAGAGATGTGGTTGCTATGGGAAGGTTTCCCCATCTTGGCCATTTTGGTAGAATCACTTCCAAGGATCGGGCGAAGATTGACCAAGCCATTGAGGTAATGAATTTGGAAAAGATCGCCAACCGGCAGATTGATCAACTCTCCGGTGGACAACAACAGAGAACCTTCATTGCTCGAGCATTGGCTCAAGAAGCTCACGTCTTACTTTTGGATGAACCATTTAACGGACTCGATGTCGAATCGAGATGTCATTTGGCTGACAATCTACGAGAACTATCCAACTCTGGTCATTTGATCATTGCTTCCCATCATCAGCTTGAGACTGTCGTTCAAATCTTTACGGAAGCACTCGTCTTAGATCAAACTCAGATTGCTTTTGGAGACGCTGCCAAAGTAATGAACTCGGATGCCGTTCGGGAAATTCTGCACTCTTGCCACCCCAATGCCCATGCTCGAACTCTTTGAGACAACATTCATCCAGCGAGCTCTCCTAGCCACCATCATCATTGGGTTTGTGAGTGGCTACGCGAGTGCCTTTGTTCTCTTACATCGCAGCCCCCTGAAACTAACTGCCCTAAGTCATTCTCTTCTACCGGGAGTTGCCATGGCAGTTTGGTTGGTTGGTTTAACTGTGATTAGCGCCTTTCTCGGCGCAGTAGCAGCAGCGGTGTTGATCGGCGTCTTTACGATTCTTTTGTCACGTCTTTCGAAGATCCCAGATGATACAGTCTTAGCGGTTCTCTACACAGGAGCTTTTGCCCTCGGAATCATTTTACTCGAAAGTCTTGGGTCCACTCAAGATCTAGAAAAGTGGTTATTGGGTAATATTATGGGGTTATCTGACCTCGATCTGTGGATGAATTTTGGAGTTGGGCTGATCTCGGTCACGATCTTATCTCTTTTTCGCCGCTCCCTTGTTATCAATCTCTACGACCCCGAAGTTGCGAGCTCCCTAGGGGTCAAGACCAAGGTCCTGGACTACGTTTCTTTTGCGGTGCTTATTCTCGTATTGGTGACGACTCTCCAGGCAGTTGGCTGCATCTTGGCCATAGGCATGATTGTGACCCCGGCTGCAATTGTTCGTCCCTTTGTAAAAACACCTGATGCGTTATTTCCTCTGAGTGGCCTAGTTGGTGCTCTTGGTGCGACTTTTGGGCTCTGCCTTGCCTTGCTTCTAAACCAGCCAGCTGGCGCATCAATAGCCGCCACCTTGGCCCTTCTATTCGTTCTTTCTGTTTGTTTGAAGGGCGGGTTCAAAAAACACCCATCATCTCAATAATCCTATAATCCGCAGTTGGATATGGCGTGAAACGGCGCAAGATTTGATAAAGAC
>JAHDGN010000518.1 GCA_020627645.1 Akkermansiaceae bacterium | reverse complement strand
TAATAATTCTCCCCACCCAAAAGATTTCCATCTTGAATTGGGGCCTCCTGATTAATGACCGGACAATTCAATTCATTTTTCTTCAGGCCAAAAAATTGGCATAATTTTGAACAAAGAGGCTCTTTTACATTATAATTTGATCATGAAATACCTCCTTGCCTTCTTTTTCGCAACCATATCGCCTGCATTTGCTGACCTCACCAAAGGAGTATATCATATCAAATTCCTACTTAAGAAGCCTAACATCCATGCTCACTGGATGAGCGGAAAATTCCAGAAACACCCAATCAGTGGTCTCTGCTTCACATCAAGCACGAGCGATCTTCTCAACCCCCTTTCACCAAAAAATCCGCAGCAATGGTTATTTCCCGTGAAGGTGAGCCCAACTAGAATCAAAATGCCATTGATTGGTTACCACCAACTTGATGATGGTTCCGTTCCCAGTCTACACTTCAAAATGGAGGGTGAACTTTCAAAAAGAGATGACCAATTCGCAGGCGGAGATTTCCAAGCCAGCATTGATGGCGGAGATGGCAATCCGAAGACTCTCGAAGGAAAATTTATAATTTACTCTGAGAAACATACGAAGGCCTTAGAAGAAAAATCAAAAGCCGAACCCTTGGCTCCAATAGCCGACCTACCAGCAGGTTTAAATATGCTCAAGCTTAACAAATCCCAAGCAAAGCAAATCGACAGCTGGCTAAAAAGCAAGGATGGCAATCCCGATCATCTCCCCTCATTTCTAAGCACCATTCTTAGAACCGATCAAAGAATGATCCTCGCCAAAAAGAAATTAAAGCCATCGGACGACCCTAACAAAAAGTGAAAACCCTTCTTTTCTTCCTCTCCACCATTCCCCTTATCGCTCAAGACTGGCCCCAATGGCGGGGACCCAACGTCAACAACCACGCACACAAAGACGCAAACCCACCCCTAGAATGGTCAAGGGATAAGAACGTCAAATGGAAGACCCCAATTCCCGGACGAGGCCATTCCAGCCCCATCGTAATCGGTGGTCGGATCTACATCACCACTGCTACCAACAACACCCAAGCCCTCATCTCAATCGATCGCAAGACTGGTAAGATCCTCTGGAACAAAAAAATTCATCAAGGATCAGTTCCCACCGAACTCCATCGAGAAAACTCCGCCGCCTCAGCCACCCCCCAGTGGGACGGAACCAACATCCTTGTCACCTTTCAAAACAATCGAAAAATCAAAACCACCTCGGTTTCACCAGAAGGAAAAATCGCCTGGACCAAAATCGTCGGCCCCTACCTCCCCGGCAAGCCGTTCGGCTTCGGATCTACCCCCGTCTTGTATAAAAACACCCTCATCATCTCAGTCGGCACCCACAAAGGAGGATACCTCACCGCCATCAAAACCTCCAACGGTCAACCCGTCTGGAAAACCAAACGCGCCGGTTGCGACTACTGGGCCACTCCTGTTGTCGCGCATGTCGCAGGAAAAAAACAACTTCTCCTCTCCGGCAACCAACTGGTCTCCAGTTACAACCCAGACACCGGAAAACTTCTTTGGGAAACCGCCGCTGGTTCCAGAGCAATGTGTGGCACGATAGTCTGGACCGATAACATGATCTTCGCTAGCGGCGGACATCCCAAAAAAGAAACCGTCGGTATCTTTGCAGACGGCTCTGGGAAGGTTCTCTGGAAAAACTCCGTCAAATGCTACGAACAATCGCTCCTCTCATATCGAGGATACATCTACGGAGTTGCTGATACCGGAAAAACCTACTGCTGGGACCCCAAAACTGGAGAAGAGAAATGGGTGCAACGTATCGGCCGCGGAGGTGTCATGGCCTCCCCCGTCGCCGTTGGCGACCATATCTTTGCCACCATCAAGAAAGGCACCACCATCATCTTTAAAGCCAACCACAACAAATTCGAAAAAGTAGCCGAAAACCAACTCGGCACCGACACCTACGCCACCCCCGTCATCCTCGAAACTGAAATCTTCATCCGCGCCGCAACCTCCACCCAAGGCGATCGCCAAGAACACCTCTACTGCATCAGCAAATAAATTT
>JAHDGN010000517.1 GCA_020627645.1 Akkermansiaceae bacterium | reverse complement strand
CCAGTTCGCTGCCCGACCCAATTTATGCTTTGGAATCTTTGTCTGTTCCTTCACAAGACTACTTTCCTAACGAAATCTTCCTCAACAAAAAGCGCCCCAAATCCACCGCGGAGTCCAACACCCCATTCCGGGCCGTCTCAATGGCGACCTTTGTCGACTTCTCAATAAACGCATCCGTGTCCTGAAATCCCTCGCTAGTATCTTTACGGTAAAACTCAACCAACATCCGAAAATGCTCAAAAAGTGCCCTCCCATAATATTGATTGAACTTTTTCCGATCCGCAATCTCCCCACTCTCAACCGATTCTCTGACCAACTCTTCCGCGAACCCCAAAAACACCTCTCGCATAGGTCTCAACACCTTCATCCCACAAGCTCCTGACTTCGGAAAAAAATGCACCACCCGCGAACGATCCCCCTTCACGTGCTCGAACCAAGTGTAAAAGAAGGACAACAACTTCTCCTCACCTGAAAAAGTCCCAAAATCTTTGTCCTTCTCCAAAACTCCAATTGTCTCCTCAACCGTTCCCTTCCAGTAACCAGCTTCAATTCCCTCAAAGCCAGAATACTCTTCATAAAAGTCCCCTTCCCCGATTCCCACTTCCTCACAAAAAGCGAAAACCGTAGCTGGCCTCTTCCCCTCCAATAACAACTTCCTCCAGTAAACATCCCCCAATCCCTCCTTCTTCGCATTCTTCTTGCTCATAATGCTCGAACCCTACCTCCACTTTCCAACATGTCAAAAATCTCAAAAAATTCCCAAACACTCAAACTTGTGTTGCACCAACTACCAGGATCTGCTAAAAGACTCGATAATGCACACATCGAGAAAAGTATTGGCGGGTTCAATGCTCCTCACTTCTGCTCTTCACACCTACCCCATCCTCCAATCGGATCTCAATAGATTCAGCCACCTCATTTCCAAACACCAAGAGCAGCAACAGCCCAGCGCATCAGACTAGCTGGAGCCGCCTCTCCTTTAAACCTTATCAAGCCGTTTAATTAAGGCCGACAAACTCTCACAAAGGCCTGATTACTATCCTCGCCAGCCAGGGCAACCCTCTCTGTATCCGTCCCGAGAAATAAAATGGCTCTCCCCCGCAATAACTCTCACCCGGGAGGCAAGAACGCGAAAAATTCCCCACATCCAATCGAAACCCCATCACGAAGGCTCAAGTATCCCGCCTCGATCAAATAGATCACTTCCAGGAGATACTTCCGGCAAATTTCAGCGATTTAGTTCAGACTCGATGCCAAAAAATGGTGACAACTAAAAAATAAATCATGCCAAATTCTTCGATTTTCACACAGAAACACCTCAAAAAAGGAATCAATTTCACAAACAAAACGAACGCCCTAAATCGACTATGCATCAGATATTTACACCATCTAAAGCACCTAAAAAAACAAGGGCAACTCACAAACCACCCAAAAAATTAGACTTATTTTTGGGAATAAAAAATACCTTTACCCCCTAGAAAATTCACTTATTCCACGCAACAATTCTGACGATATGAAAAAGAACATCTCAACCTTGGTCACGCTCTTTGCCATCATCAATGTTTTGCCACTTGCGGCCGAAAGCATCCAAGGCACTGGCTACTCGGTCGACGTTATTGCCGAGAAAGAAGCAGTTGATCCGATGTCTGCCACCACAAGCGGCTATCTCTTCTCTCGACAGGTCTACGCAGAAGCCGGATCTCCCAACATTTCTTCCACCTCAGCTCCAAGAGCACTTCCCGACAGCTCGGACCGAACTTTCATCAGCAAAAAAGGCACCTCTTTTCTTCTTCAACCCTACGATCAAAACAACGTTCTCTCCAAACAAGACACCTTCACCTTTGATACTCCAACAAACTACTCTGAACTCCGCTTCCTCGTTTTTGGTCCAGGATCAGCCGCCGCATCCAACTTCAGAGCAAGAATCAGATTTGAAGATAACACTTCCCATCACATCCTAGCCACGTTTGGCGATTGGCAAACATCATTCCCCGCGTTCGATGCCTCGGAACGACTCGCAATCGTACACCGCGAAGCGGGTGCCTGGGA
>JAHDGN010000516.1 GCA_020627645.1 Akkermansiaceae bacterium | reverse complement strand
GACAGCTGGAACTCTTCTAAATACCCCGCTGCTTGCGGCGGGGATCTTTATTAAATATGAAATGGGTGGCGTTGTCGTTATCTTGGTGAAGGTCGTATTGGTGGCATCCATCTTCGACGAGTGTGGGAGGGATGAGCTTTAGGAGTTCTGATTTAACGAGTTCGATCTTATCATCGTTGGCGATAATATTTGCGACAACAGTCAGTTTTTGAGTCATGGCGATGATCTTGTGAGGTCTGATTGGGTGGGGCAAGATTTCATGTGTTTTTCGTATTCGGTTCACTGGTGCTTCACTCTTTGGGGAGTGAATTGTTCTCGATGAAAACAATTGAGACAGAAAAATTTAGAATTTTGGTCGCAGAGCATATGGGGATGTGTTTTGGAGTTGAGGGAGCGATTCATGATGTTGAGAAGGCTCTTAGGGATGGGCCAGCGACGATTTTGGGCCAATTGGCCCACAATCCCGGTGTTCAAGAAAGGTTGACGGCTGGAGGGGCGATTGATGGGAAGTTGGGGATGAGGCAAGCTTTGACAAAGCGAGTCATCATTACTGCGCACGGGGCTTCCAAAAGAGATCGGCAAAGGTGGGAAACATCAGGGTATGAGGTTTTGGACACGACTTGTCCTTTGGTTCGGGTGGCGCACCGAAAGTTGGGAGAATTGGTTGAAGGTGGTTTTTTTCCGGTAATCGTCGGAAAGGCTGGGCATGTAGAAGTCGAGGGGATGCGAGGAGACTATCCGATGTCTGTGGTTGTTTTGGTTGAGGAAGACTTAGACCTCATTCCAGATGTGAAAAAAGTTGGGGTGATTGCGCAGACAACCCAACCGGTTGATGAAGTCAGAAAATTGGTTCGAGAATTGAGGAAGAGAAGGCCAGAGGTTGAGGTTGTTTATTTTGATACGGTTTGTCGGCCTACCAAGGACCGGCAGTCGTCTTTGTATCAATTGTGTCGAATGTCTGATTTTGTTTTGGTGGTTGGAGGCAAGAATTCCAATAACACTGGCAAACTCACTGAAACTGCGAAAAGGCTTGGTTGCCAAACTCGACAAGTTGAAGGAGTCCGAGATGTGAAGGTCGAGTGGTTTTCGGGAGTTGGTGTGGTGGGGATAACGGCTGGGACGTCAACGCAGGTATCGGATGTGGAAGAAGTTGTGAAATTTATGAGGGAGTGTGGACAGAGAGGATGATTTGAGGAGAGTTTTTGAAGTGGTCTGATTGAGCTTCGGGGGTTGTTGCACGCTCTAAACTTTGCGCGCAACAAAACGCGTTTTCTGATTTTTGAAAATATTTTAATGATAATTATTTTTCAATAAACGGGAGATGTTATTTTTTAGTTCTATGAAGAATCATTTATTTTTCAATGGTTTTCTTCTGTTAGGTTAATTTGTTTAACTAAATAAAATGGGATTTTACGTATTGACGATAAATATTTCAGTGTATGATTTAGTTTGACCATTTTCTAAAAGTATAGATGGGGACCCACTATGCCCAGAAAAACATGCATCAGTGTCTCGGTGTGTCTTCTATCAGTTTTGCTTACTTTGGAAGGTTATGCACACTCTCCAGCCTCGGAAGAATTTAAGTTTAAGCAGCCAACGGGGGAGGTTCTACATTTGCGCGTGGTGGGAAATGAATATTATGCGCGGACAGAAACTGGCGAGGGATTTACTGTTGTTTATGATGAAAAAACTCGTTGTTATCACTATGCCAAACAGGATGCAAAGAGTGGAGACTTAGTGACAACTGGTGAGGTAGCGGGAAAGAGGTTTCCCAAAAATTTAAGACGGCACATTCGAGCGACAGATGCGGCGCGTCAGAGGATCGTGAAGCGTAATCGTCAAAAGATGATGGATGGGGAACGTGAGAAAATTTGGGAGGAGCGTATCAAAAAAGCGAAAAAGAGGCGTGCGTTGAGAAAGAAGAGACGGGAGGCAAATGTGGGAGATCCTCAGTCATTCGCGTCAGGTTAAGGTCTAACCTATTGCTTATCAATGGCATGGGTGTCCAAAAGATCTCACAAAATCGCCCGAGAATATTTTTGGGAAAGC
>JAHDGN010000515.1 GCA_020627645.1 Akkermansiaceae bacterium | reverse complement strand
TCTGATCCGGGAAGGAAGTGCGTGAGCGCTTTTAGAAGTTCTTCCTCTTGAGCAAACCATAGTTTCTCTAATTTTTCGATAGCCTTTGAGATTGGGAAAGTTTGGACGATTAATCCGGAAATTTTTTGTCGGAAGATGGATCGGGAGAGCTCCTCGTTTAGGAGTTCATTGATGATTTCCTTTGCATTCTCTTTGTCATTTTTGGCGAGCTGTTCTTCGACCAGACCGATTCTGAAGAATTGAGTTCGGGTCGGGTCTGGTTGATTGACGGCGACAGGAATCAGTCGTTTGGCCTCTTTGTGATGCTTGGTTGCATTGAGGATTTTGTAGGCGGAAAGGAAGGCTGAGCGGACTTTTAGGTAGTTCGCACTTGATTGTGGGTCTCCCATCATGAGGAGATTTCTGGCGAGTGCGATTGCGTGTGGGGATGGTTTTGCTTTTTGGGGCACCTGTGATTCCCCGGGTGATGGTGGATTGGAGAAGAATTGGTGGATGTCAGGGAGGTGCCTGGATCCAGGAACTTTTTGTTTTGCTGATAGTTCGGGTAATTTGCCGGAGAGGATGAAGCTTTCGTATCGGAGGGTGTTTGAGAAGAAGAGCTGATCTAGAGTTTGGTGAATTTCTTGGTGGTCATTTTTTAATCTGGCGTGAAAGAGGGTGAGAAGAGCTTGGCGAGGATTGTTGAGTTTTGATCTTTCGAGGTTTAGAGATTTTTCAAGGAAAGCGAGGCTTCGAATGTATGAGTCATCATCACTTTCTGTGGCAAAGTTGGTGAGTATCTTTTGGGCGAGCGAGATCTGTTTTTTGGAGATGGCAATTCTTGCGAGAGAGAAGATGGAGTTTTCGCTCGGAGAGAAGCGGGAGAGATCCAGTTTGGGGTAAATATTTGCGGGGTCTCTTTGGAAGAGGATGGAGACGAGTCGGTCGTTTTTTTCAGTTGAGTTTCGGAGAGCACGAGCGATCAGGATGGCTCCGAATTCGCTAGAGATTGAGTCATCAAGAATATGTTTAAATAGGTGCTGTTTTTTATTGAGCTGAAAGAGTGCTTCGTCGGTGAGGTCATTGAGGATGGCGGGAAGAATTAATTTGTCTTGGCTTGCAGAATTCAGCAGGGAAAGCGCGGTTCGGGCGCCGAGGTCGGAGTGCTTAAAGAGTGACCGGAAGAGTTCGAGAGGATTTCCGTCCTTCGAATTTCCGGTTTTTAAAATTTGTTCAGTGAGGGTGATCACTTCGGGAGGGGAATCAGGAAAGATGCCGATCAATATCCATCTTTTCACGTGAGTCGCTCTGGATGAGACCTCGGGATGTGGATCCTGGGTGAGTTGCTCGATCATCTCCATGCCGTCTTTGCCTAGGGTCCATAGCTTTTGGCTGGTTCGTTCTCTGATTTCGAACTCGTCAGAAATTAAGCCCATGCGGGCCTCTTCTAGGGTGATTGAAGCGGCAGTTAGGGTTGTTAGGAGCCAGAGAATGGTGCGCATCATCTATTATAACGTATTGTGGCGATTATATTTTGTCCAAAATAGTGTTCTGGTGATTTTTGGAAGGAGGATTTATTATGGTGAGGTGGACGGTCAAAAAGATGAAACTTTCAAGCAGCGCCTCTGGCGGATTGTTTTTGAGGCAGAAACTCCATTGGGGAAGGCTTTCGACGTGGTCCTTCTTTGGGCCATTGTTTTGAGTGTTTTGGCAGTGACCTTGGAGAGTGTTGATTCGATTCGAGAGAAGTATGGATCGGTTCTAAGGATTGCCGAGTGGGTGTTTACAATCCTTTTTTCGGCTGAGTATATCGCCAGAATTCTATTAGTGCGATCTCCGAAGAAGTATGTGTGTAGCTTTTGGGGAATTATTGATCTCTTATCTTGCTTGCCGACTTATCTGGAGTTGTTTGTGACGGGGGCTCATTCCTTGATGATGATTCGGATAATGATACGGTTCTTGATATCAATGAAGCTGGATTCAATCCTGCTACAAACGCTAGTTCAGATACTGATAAGGATGGATTAATCTATGGTGATGATGAATTAGGTTTTGGTCCGAATCCTGCTTTA
>JAHDGN010000514.1:1704-2057 GCA_020627645.1 Akkermansiaceae bacterium | reverse complement strand
ATCGCATCAAGCTCGAGTATTTGAATGTGGGTGCTAAAGAAATCGAAGCAGGAGCCGCCACCCCGGGCTACGGACTAACCCAGATTGAAAACTTCTCTGAGCTGGATCTACCGTCAGTCGGGATTGCCACCCCAGACAACTATCGTGATGTCGTCAGACAGCTTGCTACTGACGTGGCGGCCTTGCAGGCGATCAGTTGGCCTGCACGTTTCAGGACGAAAGGATTTTCGGCCTCATTATTCGACCGCATAGCAACAGCAAACCAAACCTTTGCGCTAGACACCTCATTGAATGGGCACGATTACCCCGTCATCAAGCAAGGTGACACCGAAGTTTTTAACCCCGAAGGTTAT
>JAHDGN010000514.1:0-1694 GCA_020627645.1 Akkermansiaceae bacterium | reverse complement strand
CCATTTTTCAGTGTCCGGGTTTTCCTCATCAGAAAATGGGTATGTTGGTGCACGTGTCTATAGAACGGAGGAAGATGGCCGGCCGGTCGAAAAAATTGCTGAGGAAAGGATCTTGATGGAACTTTTTGACCAAATTGAAACTCGACTAGCTTCAAACAGCACCTCATCGAGCCGAATTGTCGAAGGAAAATTTGGCCTTCTCACAAAGTGGGCCTATTCCCACATTGAAGATCGTGCTCGTCAGATTTCAGGAACTCACCCGGACCAACCCGCTAATTCGCCAGCGACCTTTGTTTACCCTCAATCATTTTCGACCCTTAGTAGCAGTAACTCTGACTACTCCTTCAATCCAGCCGATCACTACACCGGTGATTTTGGTTTTTCCGTCACAGGAAACTATCAAGGTGACGTTGTGCTAAGTTATAGGGATTTCGTTCCCGAAGGTTTAAAACAGGCAGATATTCAGATCCTACCATGGGGAGACACGATGGCAGGAACGATTGGGTATTCGGGGCTATTTGGCGAGGGGTCAGAACAGCTCAACTGGTTAGTATTTAATCGTCGGTTCAAGGGAGTTTTTATTCCACAGTTTAAAAAGGGAATGGATGCTTCGGGCAATCAAGCAATCGAACACCTCACGAACCTTCCAGCTGGACCACCAGCAGGCATGATCCAGCTCCTTCCCTCGCCCTCTGTGTTACTGAGTATTGATTTGGGTCGTGGAGCACATGGCCCCGGTCAGGGCAGCCTTGCCATCCTGAACCCTCGACTTGTTGATCGGAATCTCGATCGATACCAACCAGGAAACATTGGTGAGTGGGTAGACGGAGATGATAGTTCAAGAATTTCAACGAGATATCCGCAAGCGTCTTATCCCTCGCTTTCCAGTGATCTCAAATTCGTAGGCCCTAGGTCGGATTTCAAGATCATCGCAAAAGTTGACCAGGACCAAAAAGCCCCCCCATATGAAGGTCTTACCTACGGCGAACACTATCACGAATGGTTCATTGGTGAATTCCTCCGCGTCTGGCATCGCCCAACCCTCAGACAAGTCGTGGGTAAGAATATCATCGCAGCCATTCAAACCGACGCAGATCAGTTTGGCACGACGATCAACCTCTACCACAAAGATCCGTCCGATCCCTACGGCCCACCCACCGGCGAAGCCTATCCCACCGATGAACTCGAGTCTTTCTTGACCATTCGAATCACCAACAGAGGAAACCTCGTCGATGGATTTCCAGAGGAAGCTTACAACCTGGTTGTCACCTCCACCCACGGCACAGATCTCACCACCTACGAATTTTTAGTCGGAGGTCATCCCTTCAATACCGCAACCGTTAACATCAAACAGAACGGCAGCAAGGTTGGTGAGAGATCGATGATCATCAACGCTGATAACAACACCGTCACCTTCAGCACCGAAGACAATGGCACCACCATCGCACGAAACGTCGTCACCAAAAATATCGGCACCTCACGAATGGATCCTCTCAACCTAGCCGACCCCAGCACTCTCACCACGAAGGTCGTCTCTGGATTCCACCCCAACACCACCACAACCACCTTCACCCCCAATGCAACCTATCTAGAACAAATCGAGATCGACCGTCCCTCACACCTTCCTGATGCCAATTTTTCCTGGATCAATGGGATTCCACAATCCGCTTCCAATGGGGCCTGGTCCACGACCT
>JAHDGN010000054.1:5161-13032 GCA_020627645.1 Akkermansiaceae bacterium | reverse complement strand
AAAAAAACTCAACCCACTAACCACTAGTCAGTTAGAGCCATACGCAAGAAGTAACACAACAGCAGGAACACTTAGCAACCACACCCACCGCCACCACTACCTCCGCAACAACCACCACCCGAAGCCTGCGCAATATCTTCCGTCGAAGGCACCCGCCCCAGCTCCATCGTCATCCCCACCATCCGATTCACACTCATCTGCAAAGTCTCCAAATCTTGCTGAGCCTTCAAAAACTCAGAAGCCACCGGATTTCCTAACAAATGAGACCTGGAAGACTCAAATTCAGCGATCTCAACTTCTGAAAGCTCCAACCCCGCCTGCTGCTTTTGATTTAACTCCTGCCCCTTCTCCTGAACCATTCGATAACCCTCACGGGCCTCATCATCAGCCAAAAAGGCCTCCACTTTCCCCAACAATCCCCGATACTCTTCATCACCTGCAATCGCCTCGCACAACTCACGAGTTTTCACCATCACTGCCGAATCATCTTCCAAAAACTTCATCTCCACCCCGTAAACCCAACAATCATTGCTGGCAATCGTAGATTTTAGAATAATATTTAATCGAACATCCCGTATTAATTTTGATCTAATCAAGTAATGAGCCTTAAAATCACCCTTCCCCTCCTCTGGATCGTGACCTGCGCCGCCGCCTTCTTCATCGGAAAACGGAGCATGCCTGACCGCGAAACGATCACCCGCCAAATTCAAGAAGAATCCAAATCCCTCAAATCAAGCCGAACCTCCGCCCCCGGAAATCATTCTAACCAACGCCGCCGAGCAAGCTCCTCCCAGCAACGTGCCCTCACCAGCCCCATCGCTAAAAGCATCAGCTCGGGAGACATCAAAAAAACAATTGAACAGCTCAAAAACACCAACGACGCAATCTCACGCACTGAAGGATACCTCGAACTCGCCAAATCCCTCACTCCTGCTCAATTCCTCGAAGCCATCGACACCTTTCGCCAAGGAGGCGTAGAACCCGAACAATTTGGGGAATACCGGATTCTACTCACCGCCTGGGCCGAAGCCGACCCGCTCGCCGCTCTTGGGTATGCCAAAGAAAAAACCGGCACTCCCTTCGCCCGCCAAACCATCCTTGGCACCTGGGCCAAGACCGACACCGAATCTGCCGTCACTTGGGCAAAAGACAACTTCGAAGCAAGACGTGGACGCCGAGGACGCAACAAAGCCAACCCTTACCTTGTCAGCATCATCAGCAGCATCGCTACCGACAACCCCGCTCGCTCGACCGAGCTACTTCAAGAACTCCCCTACTCTCGAGGACGCGCCGAGGCTCTCTCCTCAATCATGAAAACCCTCTACGATGGTGGCTTCGATACCGCCAAAGACTGGGTCTCCCAGCTCACCGACGAACGACTACAACAAGGAGCCACCGCGATGCTCACCTCCCGTATGGCCGAAGAAGCCCCTGAAGAAGCCGCCTCATTTGCCGCATCAAAAGGGGATGAATTTCTTCAACGCTCCGCGGGACGAATTGTAAGTTCATGGGCAGAAAATGACCTCGGAGACCAGCTGGGTTGCCTCCCAGTCTCAGGAAGTCGCCGCCGCGTCGGGCCCAAGCCTCGTCAACCAGATGATCGAACAAGAAACACTCACCTCCGCCGCCACCTGGCTCGAAAAAAACGCCACCACTCCGGCCTTCGACCGCTCGATCGCCACCTTTGCCTATCAGGCCTTCGATCAAAACAAAGGAGAACTGGCTGCCGACTGGGTCATGCAAATCGAAAACGAAGAACGCCGCGCGCAGATTTTTCAACATAACCTCGACGAATGGATCGAATCCGACCGCACCGGAGCTCTCAAATACATCGAAAACAACCCCGTTCCTCAATCAATCAAAGACCTAGCTCGCGAAATCATCGAAGAAGGTTAAACTTTCAACATGAAAACCACCAAAATCCTACTATCCCTCGCCTTTTCTCTACTTGCAGGAACCTTCGCTTCATGCGAACCATCTCCGGCACCCAAAATAAAAAAAGATCTCACCGTGGACGAAAAGAAACACGAACTCCTAACCATCGGCGGCGGATGCTACTGGTGCATCGAAGCCGTTTTCCAACAACTTGAAGGCGTCATCTCGGCAAAATCAGGCTTCATGGGGGGAACAGTCAAAGACCCTACCTACGAACAAGTGATCGCTGGAGGCACCGGCCACATCGAAGTCGTCCAAATCGCCTTTGACCCCAAGAAAACCAACGCCGAAACCCTCCTCAAATGGTTCTGGAAGGCTCACGACCCTACCAACCCGAACGGCCAGGGAGCGGACATCGGCGAGAGATACACCAGCCACATCTTTGCCCACTCCAAAGAACAAAAAGAAGCTGCCGAAAAATCGAAAAAAGAAGCCCAAAAGGGGTTCACCAAGCCCATCGCTACCAAGATCAAAGACGCAGGCAAATTCTATGTCGCTAAAGAAAGTCACCAAGACTACTACCAACTCAACAAAAACAAAAATCCATACTGCCCCGCAGTCATTACCCCGAAACTCAAAAAACTTGGGCTCGAACACTAACCCCATCCAAGCCATCACCGCCCTCAACCAAGCCCCCCTCAACCAAGCAACTCAACACTCACCAGTCGCAACTCATAACTCGGCCGCAGGCCGCATAGCTCTCAGAACCTACCTCTACTTCCACTAACCTTCCACCTTTCTCAGTCATCAACGCAGATCAAAGCGCCCTTTGTGTTGACTGACAATATCTAGAAACTCCCCCTTACGATCCCGATCTTCAGCATACAAATACCAACCCCACTCCTTGTCATAGTAAAACATCCTCTTCTGAATCACCCTCCGATCCCCAACGACATTGCGAGCTGGCGCAATAAACGTCACTCTCACTCCACCCAAAATTTTTGTTGAGCCGTCCACTTTCTTCTCCATCCCGTGAATCGGCCCCACCGTCACCTTGGAGGCTCTGATCTGATTTGCCTCCGCAATCAGCTTAACTGCAAGTTCCCGAGTCAACGCCTCACCATTCAAACCAGCAACCATTCCCACCCAAAGCCCCAACAAGACCGTTATTCGATACATTTTCATCACCTCACTAGGACGAAACCTTCTCAGCTCCCATTCATCCAAAGTATGATTTCCCACAACACAAGTTCCACTTGGCAACAACGACCCAAGAACCTTAACCTCCCCCTCCCCACAAAAGACCGAAGATACGAAAAGATCAGTCACCACAAATCAATCCAATGTCATACCATCCTCAACACACCCCCGAGACCTCCGAGACCCTCCACCAATGGTCTAACGAAACCGCCAACTGCGGCATGGGCGCCATCGCCGACCTCAATGGCAAACAATCATACCAGATTCTCGACCACGCCCTCACCTCTGTCTGCAACATGACCCACCGCGGGGCCGTTGACGCCGATATGAAAACCGGCGACGGGTCCGGCATTCTCTGCCAAATCCCCCTCCCACTCTTCAAAAAAGTCGCTTCAGAATTCGGATTCTCCGGTCACCCCACCGACCTAGGCATCGGAGTCTTCTTCCTACCCGAAGGCACCACCGATCAAATCAAATCATTCACCGAATCAGTTCTCACTCGACGAAAACTCCCCCTCCTCGGATGGCGTGATGTCCCGGTCAACCCCGAGGAACTCGGTGAACTCGCCCGCCTCACTCAACCCCACATCCAACACCTCATCATCTCCCGCCCAGAGCACCTCGACCCCGATCAATTCGAACGCACCCTCTATTTGGTTCGTCGCGAAATCGAAAACATCTACCGCAACGAACCCGCCTTCTATATCCCCACCCTCTCAAGCCGCCTCATCTCCTACAAAGGCTTGGCCATGCCCGCCACCCTTCGCGCCTTTTACTCCGACCTACAAGACTCCGACTTCCAAACCGGCATCGCCCTCTACCACCAGCGCTTCTCCACCAACACCTTCCCCGCCTGGCCCCTCGGACAACCCTTCCGTATGCTCTGCCACAACGGAGAAATCAATACCGTCCAAGGCAATCGTAACTGGATGACCTCACGAGAAGAATTTTTTGAATCCGAACTCTGGGGAGACGATATCGAACTCGTCAAAAACCTCATCATGCCCAACGAGTCAGACTCATCCTCTCTCGACCACGCGCTCGAACTCCTCGTCCTCTCCGGACGCTCGCTCGAGCACGCCATGTGCATGCTGATTCCCCCAGCTTTCAAACACGACAAAGAAATCTCGGAAGAAGTTCGCTCGTTCTACTCCTACATCCGCTCATTCTCCGAACCCTGGGATGGCCCCGCCGGACTCTGCTTCACCGATGGGAAAAAAATCTGCGCCGGACTCGACCGAAACGGCCTCCGTCCATCGCGCTTCACTCTCACCGACGATGGACTCCTCTACATCGGCTCCGAATCCGGTGCCACCATCATCCCCGACTCACAAATCATCCGCCGTGGCAGACTCGGCCCCGGGCAAATGCTCTCCGCCGACACCACCACCGGGAAACTCCTCCTCGACAAAGAAATCAAACAACAACTCGCCTCACAAAAACCCTACGCCAAATGGGTCGACCAACACCGCGTCAACCTCGCCTCCTTCACCTCTCCCCAACCACAAACTCCCACCACCGACTTCGACCCCATCGAACTCTCACGCCAACAAATCACCCACGGCATCACTGCCGAAGACCTCGACATGGTCTTCCCACCCATGATCAAAGGGTCCCAAGAAGCCGTCTTCTCCCTGGGAGATGACATCCCCCTCGCCCCCCTCTCAAAACTCCCTCGCCTCCTCTTCACCTACTTCAAGCAACTCTTCGCCCAAGTCACCAACCCACCCATTGATCCGATTCGTGAATGGGCCGTCATGACCCTCGGGGCTGGACTCGGCGCCGAACAAAACCTCCTCACCGAAACCCCCGAACACGCCCGTATCCTCCAACTCCCCTCCGCCATCCTCCTCGAACACGAACTCGACACCATCACCAAACGAAAAGAACACGGGTTTAGCTCTCAAACCATCGACGCCACTTGGCCCGCTTCAGAAGGCCCCGAAGGACTCCAAAAAGAACTCCACCGAATCTGTGCCGAGGCCGAAAATGCCGTCAACAACCGCACCGAGATCCTCATCCTCACCGACCGCGCCACCTCTCCCGATCGCGTCCCCATCCCGTCCCTCCTCGCCACTGGCGCCGTCCACCACCACCTCAACCGCGCTCGCAAACGCCTCCGCGCCTCACTCGTCATCGAAACTGGCGAAGCCCGCGACACCCACCAAATCGCTTGCCTCTTCGGATTCGGCGCTACCGCCGTCTGCCCATATCTCGGATACGCCACCGTCCGCCAACTCGTCAAAAACGACACCAAAAACAAACTCGGCGACGAAATGACACCCGAGCTCGCCATGACCAACTACCGAAAGGCGCTCGAAAAAGGACTCCTCAAGATCATGTCCAAAATGGGCATCTCCGTCCTCAACTCCTACCAGGGTGCTCAAATCTTCGAAGCCCTCGGCATCGGCAAAGAAGTCGTCGACTTCGCCTTCACCGGAGTCCACTCCCGAATCGGAGGACTCGGATTCGAAGACATCGCCACCGAATCCATCACCCGTCACCAAGCTGCCTTCACCCCAGAAACGAATGCCCCCCTCGACCTAGGCGACCCCGGATATAACCGCTACCGCAAAACCGGAGAAAGCCACGCCCTCACCACCGACGTCATCAAAAACTTCCACACCTTCGTCCGCGACGGGAAAAAAGAAGACTACGAAGAATACGTCAAAGTCACCCTCGAAAACGACCCCATCACCATCAAAGACATTCTCGAACTCCAAACCCCCAACCAACCCATCCCTCTCGACCAGGTTGAACCCGCCGAAGAAATCGTCAAACGATTCACCACCGCTGCCATGTCCATGGGAGCACTTTCTCCCGAAGCTCACGAAACCTTAGCCATCGCCATGAACCGCCTCGGCGGCAAATCCGACTCCGGAGAAGGTGGCGAAGACCCTCGCCGCTATCAACCCTATCCCAATGGCGACCACGCTCGTTCCTACATCAAACAAGTCGCCTCCGGCCGCTTCGGCGTCTCCGCATACTACCTCGTCAATGCCGACGAACTCGAAATCAAAATGGCCCAAGGCGCCAAGCCAGGCGAAGGAGGACAACTCCCTGGACACAAAGTCAACTCCCTCATCGCCCGTCTCCGGAACACCCAACCCGGAGTCCAACTCATATCCCCTCCACCCCACCACGACATCTACTCCATCGAAGATCTCGCCCAACTCATCCACGACCTCAAAGAAGTCAACCCCTCCGCCAAGGTCACCGTCAAACTTGTCGCCGAATCAGGCGTTGGCACCGTCGCCGCTGGATGCGCCAAAGCCTCCGCAGACAACATCCTCATCTCCGGACACGACGGCGGAACCGCCGCCTCACCCCTCTCAAGTACGAAACACGCAGGACTCCCCTGGGAACTCGGAATCTCCGAAGCTCATCAAGTCCTCATGATGAACAACCTCCGCAACCTCGTCACCCTCAGAACCGACGGAGGACTCCGCACCGGACGCGACGTCGTCATCGCCGCTATCCTTGGAGCCGAACAAATGAACTTCGGCACCATCGCCATGATCGCCATGGGATGCGTCTACGTCCGCAAATGCCACCTCAACAACTGCCCCGTTGGCGTCGCCACCACCGACCCCAAATGGCGCGCCAAATTCAAAGGAACCCCCGATCATGTCGTCAACTTCATGATGGGCGTCGCCAATGACGCACGCGAAATCATGGCCTCCCTGGGGGTCTCCTCCCTCAACGACCTCATCGGACGCCCCCAAACTTACCTCAAACAACGACACGTCCCAGATCACCCCAAAGCCAACACCCTCAACCTCAAAAGGGTCCTCAACGACAAAGCCGACCAAAACGCCATCCGAACCTGCACCGCTGAGCGCAACGATGGCATCCACAAACCAGCCCTCGACCTCCAAATCCTAGCCGACCTCACCAAACACACCGACGCCGAGCAAAACGAAAACCCAACCATCAAACTCCTCGATCGTGGGCCATTCAAAAAAGAATACGACGTCGTCAACACCGACCGAAACATCGGCACCCGAACCGCCGGGCGCGTTGCTGAAATCCACCAAGTCCACGGCCTCCCCGCCCACAGCATCGACCTCACCTTCCGCGGATCCGCCGGACAATCCTTCGGCACCTTCCTCTGCTCTGGCCTCAAACTCACCCTCATTGGTGAAGGCAACGACTACGTCGGCAAAGGCATGGCCGGAGGCGAAATCATCATCCGCCCAGCTGATGATACTCACCCCGACTTCAACCCTGCCACCAACTCCATAGTCGGCAACACCTGCCTCTACGGCGCCACCGGAGGAAAACTCTTCGTCAACGGACGCGCAGGCGAACGCTTCTGCGTCCGCAACTCAGGGTCCACCTCCGTTGTCGAAGGCGTCGGCGACCACGGCTGCGAATACATGACCAATGGACTCACCGTCATCCTAGGGCTCACCGGCAAAAACTTCGGAGCCGGCATGTCTGGCGGCACCGCCTACATCTACGACATCGACGGAAAATTCCAATCCCGTCTCAACCCTGAAATGGTCGTTGCCCGACCAGTCGAACGGCAACACCACCTCGACGAACTCAAATCCCTCATCGAACAACACCACGAAAAAACCAACTCCGCTCGAGCCAAAGAACTCCTCGACAACTGGTCTGCCACCATTCCCAAACTTCTTCGGGTCATCCCCAAAGAAAAATACGACCTCGAGAAAGCCGAAGAAGAACACGAAGCCGCCGTCCCCCACCCCTAATAATATTCTAATTTCTATTTCCCTAAATCCTAAAAGTCCCCGCTCCGCGCGCGGGTCCCTCCCAACCAAGCTCCTGCG
>JAHDGN010000054.1:0-5151 GCA_020627645.1 Akkermansiaceae bacterium | reverse complement strand
AATCCGAGTCCCCCCTCCGTGTAAATCCGCGCCTTCCGCGGTTCCCTCCCCCCTCAACCAAGCTCCCAAATATCTCTGCGTCACTCTGCGACCTCTGTGTCTCTGCGGTAAAAAATCCACAATTCAAGCCCCTCAACCAAGAACTCAACACTCACAACTCACCAGTCACCACTCGGCCAAAGGCCGCCCCCTCAACCGAGCTCAATGATTCATTCTGCAATCATTCATTCGTCCATTCCAAAGGTTTCCAAAAAACAACTCCACAACTGACAACCCTTCCCTCATCCGCTAATCGTCGAGCATGTCCACCGCAGCCGAACTCGATTCAAACATTCGCGACGTCCCCGATTTCCCAAAACCCGGCATCCTCTTCAAAGACATCACCCCCATCCTTGGCGACCCAAAACTCTTCAAAACCTCCATCCAACTTCTCGCCGAAACCGCAGGAGACACCCAAATCGATAAAGTAGTCGGTATTGACGCTCGAGGCTTCATCTTCGCCGCCGGAGTCGCCCACCTCATCGGAGCTGGCTTCGTTCCCGTTCGAAAAAAAGGCAAGCTCCCCTGGACCACTCATCAAATGGCCTACAGCCTCGAATATGGAGAAGACATCGTCGAAATCCATTCCGATGCCGTTAAACCGGGCGAAAAAATCCTCCTCGTGGATGACCTTCTCGCCACCGGTGGCACCGCTGCCGCCGCCACTAAACTCCTCAAAGCCCTCGACGCCGACATCGTCGGCATCTCGTTCCTCATCGAACTAGAAGCCCTCAATGGCCGCAAAAATCTCGAACACCCTCACGTTCACTCCATCCTCAAATACTAATCTCAATCACTCTCTAAACCATGACCTTCGACCAATACTCCCAATCCCTCTTCCGCTCAACTCAACTAGGGTTCACCCTGGATCTCTCTCGCATGGACATCCCAAACGAATGGGTCACCTCCATGCAACCAAAGATAGAAAAAGCATACACCGATCTAGCTTCACTCGAAGCGGGAGAAGTCGCCAACCCTGACGAAAACCGAATGGTCGGACACTACTGGCTCCGCAACCCATCCCTCGCCCCGAACGAACAAATCCACGCCCAAATCACCCAACCCATCGAAGCCATCAAACAATTCGCTTCGATGATTCATTCAGGCGAAATCTCCCCTCCCTCAGGCGGAAAATTTCAAAACCTCCTCATCGTCGGTATCGGTGGCTCCGCCCTCGGCCCCCAGCTGATCTACGATGCCCTCGGCGACGAACACACCCCAAAGACTTGGTTCTTCGACAACACCGACCCCGAAGGCATTGACAAAGACCTCGCCCAAATCGGCGAAGGGCTCAAAAACACCCTCACCATCGTCATTTCTAAATCAGGAGGCACGCCCGAAACCCGCAACGGCATGCTCGAAGCTAAACACACCTACGAAGAAGCCGGACTAGACTTTGCCAAACACGCTATCGCCATCACTGGCGAAGACTCCAAACTCGACCAAATCGCCCGCGAGGAAGGATTCATCACCACTTTCCCAATGGAAGACTGGGTCGGCGGACGCACCTCCCTCCTCTCCACCGTCGGCCTTGTTCCCATGGCCCTCCAAAACATCGACTTCCAAGCCATCCTCGATGGAGCCTCCGAAATGGACCAACTCACCCGCTCCAACGAAACCTCCCAAAACCCCGCCATGCAACTCGCCCTCTCCTGGCACCACGAAGGCAATGGGAAGGGAGAACGCGACATGGTCATCCTTCCCTACAAAGACTCCCTCGTCCTCTTCTCAAAATACCTCCAACAACTCATCATGGAATCACTTGGAAAATCCGAGGACCTCGACGGAAAAACCGTCAACCAAGGCATCGCCGTCTACGGCAACAAAGGCTCCACCGACCAACACGCCTACATCCAACAACTCCGCGATGGCCTCCACAACTTTTTCGCCACTTTCATCGAAGTCCGAAGAGGACGAAACCGCCCATCCATCAAGGTCGATGACACCAACACCTCTGCCGACTACCTCCAAGGCTTCCTCCGTGGCACTCGCTCAGCACTCTACCAAAATGGCCGCCACTCGGTCACCATCTCCATCGAAGAAGTCTCTCCTCGCACCCTCGGACAACTCATCGCCCTTTTTGAACGTGCCGTCACCTTCTACGCCTCTCTCGTCAACATCAACGCCTACCACCAACCCGGCGTTGAAGCTGGGAAAAAAGCCGCCGCGACCTTCCTCGAACTCCTCAATAAAGTGAGAGCCGAAATCGACTCCACCCCCAAATCTGCCAATGAAATCGCCTCATCAATTAATGGTGAACCAGAAGACGTCTTCCACGCCCTCAATCACCTGGCCTCAAACAACGAAACCTCAGTAATTCTGGGCGATTCCCCGCTTGAGGACAGGTTCATCCACCCCCAGTCATTATTGGCATGACCTAATTTCCCCCCAAACTGGCATGCGCTCTGCTCATCGTTAGTTCATATCAATTAAACAAGAGATACGAACGATGCGTAAGCGAAACCAAACACCAATCACGTCATGGCTCCTAACCCTCGCAATCATGCTCCTCTCCGGAGTCAAAGCGAGTGCTGAAGCTGTCGACTTAACATCAGAAGAATACTCAGTAACAGCAGAGATGCTGGATACCAAACACGACGACTACAATGAGGGAAATGTGGATCTTGTAGGCAAAAAGTTGTTCAAGTATGTAGAACTTGGAGGAGATGTCTCTGCCCTCACTTCTGAGCAAAAATCGGCAATGGAAGGCTACTATGATCGATATGAAAGCTCTCCATTCTTCGCCCTGAGTAACGTGTGGATTCTCCTCTGTGCTTTTCTTGTGTTCATCATGCACCTGGGATTTGCCAGCTTGGAAGCTGGACTTTGCCAAAGAAAAAACACCGTCAATATTCTCTTCAAAAATGCGTTCATCATCACTTCAGGACTGATCCTTTACTACGCCTGGGGATTCGCTGCCATGTATCCAGGAGACGGTTGGGCGATTTCTGATCTTTTCGCCTTCGGTAAACCCCTCTCTGGTGGCCCAGAGGACACTGCTGACCTTTCTTACGGAGGAACCGATCTCTGCCAAACGGGATGGGCTGACTTTATTTTTCAAGCGATGTTCGCAGCCACTGCCGCTACAATCGTATCCGGTGCAGTAGCGGAACGAGTCAAACTTAGCTCCTTCATGCTATTTGCTGTCTTATTGGTTGGCATCGCCTACCCAATCACTGGCGCCTGGAAATGGGGAGGAGGATGGCTTGCAGACAAAGATTTTGCCGATTTTGCTGGCTCGAGTGTGGTCCACGGATTCGGCGGATTCGCCGCCCTCGCTTGTGTCTTAATCCTTGGACCTCGCCGAGGCAAATACACCGCAACTGGCTTAAAACCAATCTTACCTGGCAACATGCCTCTTGCAAACATCGGAGCACTTCTTCTCTGGTTCGGGTGGTTCGGATTCAATGGTGGATCAGTCCTCAGCGCCAGCGCAGGCAATATTGGTTACGTGATCGTGACAACAGCCCTTGGTGCAGCTGCTGGAGGCTTAGTATCGATCTTTGTATCATGGTTTGTCCTCAAAAAACCTGATCTTTCCATGGCGCTCAATGGAATCTTGGCTGGACTTGTTGGAATCACCGCAGGTGCCGACAACCTCTCTCTCGTGGGGGCAATCATCGCCGGAGGAGTTGCTGGTGCGCTCGTCGTGTTCGCTGTTGTCTTCTTCGATAAAATCAAAATTGACGATCCCGTGGGTGCCATTTCAGTCCATGGCGTCTGTGGTGTCTGGGGAACTCTCGCTGTTGGTCTCCCATTCCTCACCCGCCCAGATGTATCGGTTAGCTTTGGAACTCAGCTCATCGGGACTCTTTCGATCTGTGCCTTGGCCTTTGTCTTCTCGTTCGCCGTCTTCACCATTATCAAAATCGTGATGGGAGTTCGCGTTGACGAACAAGAAGAGGCCGAAGGTCTCGACGTCGCTGAGCACGGTTCACCCGCATATGGAGAATAAAAAACTCACCTGAAATAGCACATCTATGAAAGACTGCAGGCCTACCTGCGGTCTTTTTCATTCGCCACCCTCCAAGCCAACCCTCTCATAAATCACCGGCTGACCCGCTGCCTCCCGATCTCCAAACGTGACCGCTTTTCTCACCCTCTCCTCCACTGCCTTCGCCTCCCCCTCTGATTGTGCATGGATCAAACAAATCACATCACCCACATCCAACTGATCTCCCAGCTCTACGATCTCACTCAAACCAACCCCATAGTCGATCGCCTCCTCCGCTCTCTTCCTCCCCCCTCCCAGCTCCACCACCACCATCCCCAACGCTCGAGCATCAATCTCTCTCACCCATCCACTCTCAACAGCCCTCACTTCCCAGACGACGGAAGCAATGGGCAAATACTCACACGCTCTCTCAACCAAATCCCCAGGCCCTCCTAACCCCAAAACCATCTCTCCAAAAATTTGAGCCGCCTTCCCAGAACCCAAAGCCTTCTTCAACTTCTTCCACGCCTCATCCCGATGATCAGCCAGCCCACCCAGCATCAACAACTCTGCCGACAAACTCATCACCACGGTCTCAAGCCGATGACTCTGACTCTCACCCCTCAAAAAACGAATCGCCTCCATCACTTCCAATGCATTCCCAGCCGAAGGAGCTAAAGGTTCGTTCATATCCGTAATCAACGCACTTGTCCTCACCCCAGCCCCATTCGCCACTCCCACAATACTGTCCGCCAATTCCTTTGCCTCCCCATATTCCGCCATAAACGCCCCACTACCCGTCTTCACATCCATCACCAACGCCTCCAACCCCGCTGCCAATTTTTTAGATAAGATAGACGCCGTAATTAAATCCAGAGACTCCACCGTCGCAGTCACATCCCGCGTCGCATAAAACCTTCGATCTGCCGGAGCCAAAGATTCCGTCTGCCCAATAATCGCTACCCCACACCCCTTGACCACCTCACGAAATAACTCATTTGAAGGCACCGACCGATACCCCGGAATACTATCCAACTTATCAAGCGTCCCCCCCGTATGGCCCAAGCCTCGTCCAGAAATCATCGGCACATACCCCCCACACGCCGCCACCAATGGCCCCAACAACAACCAGACATGATCTCCAATGCAACCAGTCGAAATCATTGACCATCCAAATC
>JAHDGN010000513.1:286-2069 GCA_020627645.1 Akkermansiaceae bacterium | reverse complement strand
ATATTGAGATACCTCACAGCCCCTCGGTTTGGCTGCTCAATCTTCTCCCAATCCACCAGCTTTGGATTCTCGATACTTCCATTCATCGTCACCTGGAAATACGTATTGGTCTGCTTCCCAAACACCGCGTTCAGCTTCTCCTCAATGCTCGCCTTCGTAAATGGAACCGTTGGCACATGGTAATTCTTCTGCAAGTTGGCACCCGTTCCATCATCACTCCTCGCCCCAAATTTCTTAGAAGCCACCACATGCACCTTCACTCGCAAGGTCTTCTTCGGCATCACCTTCACCCCGATCGGAAACGTCTCTGCGGCACGCCCCGAATCCAACTCAATCGGCATCAAAAAATCAACCGCTTCAGAACCTCGTCCCCGAAACTCCACCTCGACAATAGGCCCAGTCAACACACTGGGTTCACAGGAATACGGCGCTCCACTCTTCCGAATCCGGATCGGATTCTCCGCACTCGCTAAACTATGAATACGCACGGTATTTCCGGGCAAAGACGTGCTCGGCATCTTCGGTGCCATGATCCAATAACGCCCCTCTCCATCAGCCGCACCACGGTCTCGACTGCGACTCCGATTTTCACCTTCCCCCACCACCGTCAAACCAGAATGATGATCCACTCCCGTATTTGCTTCCACATCTACAACCCGGAAGGGAAAGAATACCCCATCCTCTCCAACCTCCTGTCCCCCTCCCGCCAACTGCCCCTTCCGTCCCAACAACGCACCCTTCGGCGATCCATCTCGGAACCCTGGATTCCGGTTCCAAGAACCCTCGTCCAATGGATAAAAATCCGGTGCCACAAAATCACCATCATGAGTAACACCACGGAACTTTGCCGTCGCCTCCCCATTCAACCAAATCCCTTCCGCGCTTATATCAATCCAATCCAATCGATCTTCCAACTTCCACCCACCACTTTTCAGCTGCCCATAGGATTTAGAACCAAATCCCATCAACTCCAACTCGTTCGCCAACAACAAGCCGCTCTCAGGCTTCCGAATCACCCGTCCAATCTCAAAAGGCACCACCTCAATCTGTCCCCCAGTTTTGATGAAATGTCCACGCGAGGCTGATTTCCCCCAGTAAGTGGCCGGCACAATCGTATACAACAGCCCCTCATCCGCTTTCGGAACCAAAGTGTAGCTGAACGCCGCACCATCCCACCTCCAAATCGCCAAACGCAATTTCCCCTGCACCCGCACCTTAGCCAAAAACTCCGAATCATCATTCAACACACAATCACGCGGAAAAAATTTCTGCCCAATCGGCCAACCAGGATCGATCGCCAAAGTATTTCCAGCCTTCACCACCACCGGATCAGCTTGATACGAACTCCAAAAACACAACACATCCAGCGTGATCAAACCCGGCCCGGTTGACTTCGTTCTCAAAGCATCACCCGCAAAGGCTTTCCCCAAGATCTCACCCTGATTATTCATCCCGATCGCCCGAGCTCCATTCAACTCGACACCATTTTCCTCAAGTTGAGTCGAATTCCCCCGATACCAAACCGATGCCGGATACAAAACCTGCCCCTTGTCGTTCGTCTGCAACGAAAGATGATCCTTGGGCTGATCTGGGCTCGTAAATGGTTCATAGGGGGCTGCTCGGAAAAAGGCATATTTCGGCGCCGCCATCCGACTCCAATCCACCAAATCACTCTTTGGATCCACATCGTCTTTATCCGGCACTCCATCACCATCCCGATCATTTTGAACCCCGTCACTCACCCCATCACCGTCACTATCGCCATTGAACGGAGCCGCCCCCC
>JAHDGN010000513.1:0-276 GCA_020627645.1 Akkermansiaceae bacterium | reverse complement strand
ACCCAAAGAACTGAGAACTCCCTCCCGAACCAGACCCACCCCCCACATCAATCAACGCAATCCAATCCGAAATCCCATCCCCATCGCTATCCAAATCAGGATTCACCATCACCTTCACAAACTTTCGATTACTCCCCTCTCCCGGACTCTCACGCTCCACCACCCGACGTTGCTCAAAAATTTCTCCACCATCCATCCGATCATTCAAACGCTCCGACTCTCCCTCCAACGCTGCCCAAAATTCAGCATCCCGACGGTAAAGCTCCAAATCCTCTT
>JAHDGN010000053.1 GCA_020627645.1 Akkermansiaceae bacterium | reverse complement strand
AACACTCCGGCGGCATGGTCTTCTGCGACCACGGGCTCGACCACATCTCCCCCCTCCAACCCGCCACCATGGAAAACCGCACCGTCCTCCAATGGGACAAAGACGACTGCGAAGACCTCGGCATCGTCAAAGTCGACCTCCTAGGCCTAGGCATGCTTGCCGCCATGGAAGACACCCTCCACCTCTGCCAACAACGCGGCCACCCCGTCAACCTCTCTCAAATCCCCAAAGATGACCCCAAAACCTTCGATCTCCTCTGCCGCGCCGACACCATCGGCACCTTCCAAGTCGAATCCCGTGCCCAAATGGCCACCCTCCCCATCATGCAACCCCGCAACTTTTACGACCTCGCCATCGAAGTCGCCATCATCCGCCCCGGCCCTATCGTCGGAGACCTTGTCCATCCATACCTCAACCGCCGAACTGGAAGAGAGACCATCGACTACATCCACCCCTCTTTTCAACCCATTCTCCAACGCACCCTCGGCGTCCCCCTCTTCCAAGAACAAGTCCTTCGCATGGCCATGACCATCGCCGGATTCAACGGAACCGAAGCCGACCAACTTCGCAAAGCCATGGCCTTCAAACGATCCGACTCCCGCATGAAAGCCATCACCCAAAAACTCAAAACCCGCATGGCCGAACGCCAAATCTCACCCCAAATTCAAACCCGCGTCATCGAAGCCATCGGCTCCTTCGCCCTCTATGGCTTTCCCGAATCCCACGCCATCTCCTTCGCCCTCATCGCCTATGCCTCCTGCTGGCTCAAAGTCCACCGCCCAGCCGAATTCTACTGCGGCCTCATCAATAACCAACCCATGGGATTCTACTCCGTCAACACCCTCATTCAAGACGCCAAACGCCACCACATCCGAACCAAACCCACCTCCATCATCCACTCCATGATCCACACCACCATCATCGACAATCACACCCTTCGTCTCGGACTTCACCGACTCAAAGGCATTCACCAAAATACCCTCGAAAAAATCATCGAACAACGCACCCAACACCCCTTCACCTCTCTACCCGACTTCCTCCAACGCGTCCGCCCTAACCAAAAAGAACGTCGCATCCTCGCCGCCGCAGGCACCCTCAATGATCTCCCCGAAGTCACCCACCGCCGCGACGCCCTCTGGCAAGCCGAACACCTCCCTCCAGATGACCTCTTCTCCCAAATCCCCACTCCAACACCCCAAAAACAACCTCTCCCCAAAATGACCTCAACCGAACGACTCCAATCCGACCTCCACCTCCTCGGCTGCACCACCGGCCCCCACCCCATGCGCCTCTGGCGCCAACAAAATCCCGAACCCGCCTCCACCCTCGTTCACTCCGCCGACCTCTACCAACTCCCCCACGGTAAACCTCTACAAATTGCAGGTCTCGTCATCTGCCGCCAACGCCCCGGCACCGCGAAAGGACACTGCTTCATTTCGCTCGAAGACGAATACGGCATCGCCAACCTATTCATCCCCCGCAAAACCTTCCACGAATACAAAATGACCATCACCAGCGAACCCTTCCTCCTCGTCACCGGTCGCCTCCAAATCACCGAAGGCCGCCAACCCACCATCTACACCACCAACCTCATCCCACTCGGCCTCACCCAAAACCTAGCCACCCCGTCACACGATTTCCATTAACCCCAACAAGTGAATACATTTGTATTTTCAATTTACCACCTTCGTAGCGCCCCACCATCTCTGCTCCAAGATCCCCCGCAACCCAATTTGATCGCCCACTCACTTAAATTTCCCCCACTCTTCGGACAACCTCTCTACCCTCCACTCAGCAACAACGGCGGACACCCCCACACAAAAAACAAACCCTCAATCTCACCAAATTGAACAATAACAACACCGCTACAATCTCCACCTTACTTTTGAAGTGACACCCACCCTAATTTGTTGCATGTATACCTACTTGGTAATTTGAGGTTAAAATGATGCGAGATCCTCCCACCTCAAAGCCACTGAAAAAGCACCCCCGCACAGCCCCAACCAATTCCCGCCTATCTACGTTTATGAGATTATTCACACAATTACTAGCTCTTCTAATACTTTCAAAAATAGCCCTAGCAGACGAAGACCCAGGCTTTCCCAACGTAAACTACGCCTCCACAGATGAGGGGAAAGCCCTCTCCTTAACCGATCCTGGCAAAGCGATCAGCGGGGTCAACATGCATCGAGGACTTCTTTTTGTTCCCATGGGCAGAGATGGCGGAGGACTCGGAGCTGGAGCATTTGCCCTCTACGACATCTCAGACCCCACAAACCCCCAAGTACATTTCGACTCTCGAGACCACATGTCAGTTTACCACGACTCCAGCACCATGGACTACGTAGGTGACTGGGGCGAACTCCATCACATCCCTATGTCTGGAAACCTTGTCCTCGTTTCAGAACACCGCAAATTCAGTGGTGGTTACTCGATCGTCGACCTGTCACCTCTCTACGACAACCCAAACGACCCTCTCCCCCGCACCGTCAGCCGCTATTCCTACCCCGGCGTCACCAGCCCAACCGGTTATGACGGATATTCTTTCGCACCCGGCTGGCAAGGGACGAAATACCTTTACGCTCCGACAGGGACCAATGGACTCATGATCGTAGACACGTCTGATTTCGATAACCCTCAACTCCTTGCAAATATTCCTCGAAGCCAACTCGCCAACCTCACCATTCGATCAGGTGTCCCAATCGGCAACCTTCTCATTTTAAGCACTGTTTCAATCGGAGGTCGATTCACCTGCCTTCTCATGGATATATCCGACCCAGTGAACCCCCAGCTCATCAACTCCTTCACTGGACCAGTCGGCTACCAAGGATTCACCTACGGCAGCAAATTCTATGGCGGAGGCCAACCACTCATCGAACACGACTTCACCGACCCCCACAACATTGTCACCACTACCCTAGCTTCAGGAGCCAGCCTAGATCGCCCCGAATACGGATTTGGCAAAGATAACAACCTATTCATTGGCCACTACCCCGGACTTACAAAATGGTCCTTAGACGGAACAAACACGACCCAAGTCCAAAAAATTGACTCCGGCATCATCGACGATCACGCCTTCATCACACCACTCGGCAACCTAGCCGTCGTAACGAGTGATCACGCAAATGACCGAAAACTGATCATCGGTGTCCACGATCAAAACGCCGACAATACCCCACCCGCTGTCAATTTCATCTCCCCTGCCGATGGCGAAACGAATGCCAACCCAAAGTCACGGGTCGGACTCAGCTTTACTGACTTCATCGACCACATGACCGTCGACACCTCCTCCCTCATCATTAGAGACTTCGGAACCAAAACAACCGTCCCCGGCACTTATTCCACCATGTTCGGAATCGTGAACTTCGTCCCCGAGAACGATCTCGCCGTCAACACAACCTACGAAGTCGTCCTCACCGCCGGAGGTGTATCTGACCAAGCCGGAAATGCGATTCCGACCGAAACTCTGGTTGCCACCTTCTCTACCGGATCGCAAGTCGACACCTACGTCGCAACTGTTGTTCCCGATTCTCCTCGTGAAGCAGGGGTGCCTGCTACCATTTCACTATCCCTCCTGAACCCAGAAGGCTTCACACTCGAACACTCATTCAACTTTGGCGACGGTTCTCCTGCCACTCCCTTCTCATCCTCCCTCACCGCAAACCACACCTTCAACTCCGTAGCTAACCATGTTGTCACCGTTTCTACCCGAATCGTCGGGCAAACCAATTCCACCCTCGCTACCGGCGTTCAAACAATCCACCACCCACTCCCGTCAGAAGGCCCCAGTCAATCTTCAAACATCACCTTCGACCCAGAAAACAACCTTGTCTGGAACGTCAACCCCGACAACAACTCAATCACCGCCATCAACCCGACCACTCAGAGTGTAGTTCATGAAACCCCAGTGGGCACAGATCCCAAATCTCTCGCCCTCGGACCAGACAACACTCTCTGGGTCTGCAACAAACAAGATGCCACAGTGAGCGTCATCAATCGCTCGACCGGAGCCGTCACCACGACCCACCCCCTGCCCACCAACTCAACGCCTCACGGAATCGTCATCGATCGCACAGCTCAGACAGCCTACGTCTCTCTCGAAGCCACCGGACAAATCGCTAAAATCAACACCTCCAGCGGAGCCATCCAAGCAACCCTTTCGGTTGGGCCTTGGCCGCGACACCTCGGCTTCGACCCAAGCCGAAACGAACTCTGGGTCACCCGATTCATCTCCTCTGATACACACGGCGAGGTATTTCGAATCAACACCTCAACCTTTCAGTCGAAGACCTCCTGCTCACTCTCAACAGTCATGGAACCCGACTCTCTCTCGAATGGAAGAGGGCTCCCAAACTACCTGGGCGCCATCGCTCTTTCTCCCGACCTGACACAAGCCTTCGTACCAGCAAAAAAAGACAACATCTTCCGAGGCACCCTACGTGACGGCCAAAACCTCACCTTCGAGCACACCGTCCGATCGATGGCTTCCCGAATTAATCTCAATACAGGACAAGAAGACCCCGCAGCCCGACGCGACTTCGACAACAGTGACTTCGCTAATGCTGTCGCCTTCAGTCCCAACGGCAACCTCATGTTCTTCACCACCAGCGGCTCAGCGACGATTTGGGTTGTCGACGCCTATGATCCCCAAGCGAATCCCTTTACGCTCGCCTCAGGAGGTCTCGCTCCAGATGGACTCACCCTATCACCCGATGGAAGTCAGCTCTTCGTCCACAACTTCATGTCGCGCACGGTCACGATTTTCAATGTCGCAGCAGTCTGCGCTTCGGTATGTGGCACCTCACCACTTGTCGCAACAGTTCCCACAGTCACTTCCGAAAACCTCACACCCAATGTCCTCCGAGGGAAACAACTCTTCTATGATTCTTCAGACCCCAGGCTCTCTCAAGACACTTACATGTCCTGCGCTTCTTGCCACCTCGACGGGGGCCACGACGGCCGCACCTGGGACTTCACGCAGTACGGCGTGGGACTTTACTGGACTCGGAGAAGGACTACGTAACACCATCGAACTCAATGGTCGAGGCCTTGCCCACGGCCCTCTTCACTGGACAGCCAACTTCGACGAAGTGCATGATTTCGAAAACCAAATCCGAGAACTCTCAGGGGGAGAAGGATTGATGTCTGATGAAAATTTTGAAACCAGATCCAATGTCTTAGGCACACCCAAGACCGGAGTTTCGAGCGATCTCGATGCCCTCGCCGCTTACATCAACTCGCTCACATCAGTCGGGAAAAGTCCGCACCGCAATCCAGACCAAACCCTCACGAACGACGCCATTGCAGGACGCAATATTTTCAACTCTCTCAACTGCGCAGACTGCCACTCCGGTCCAGCCTTCACTGATAGCGCCACTCTCATACGCCACAATGTTGGCACGCTAACGTCAAGCTCAGGACAACGATTAGGCACCCAACTAGATGGCCTTGACACCCCCACCCTCAAAGGACTCTGGAAAAGCGCCCCCTACCTCCACGATGGTTCGGCTGAGACCTTGAGAGACGTGCTCACCACTCGAAACCCCGGAGACCAGCACGGAAATACATCAAACCTTTCCTCCACTCAATTGAACCAACTGATCGCTTACCTCAACCAAATTGACGACCTCGAAAGCGCCACGCCAGAACTCAGAAACCCCACAGTATCCGCCTTATCGCCAGCAAACCGATCCATCGAAGTACCACTGGAGAGCAACCTCGTCTTAAAGTTCAACGAATTCATCCAAGCAGGAACCGGAGTCATCACTCTCAAAAATCTCACCGACGGCAGTCAAACAATCATCAACATCAACGATTCCTCCCAAGTGACCTTCGCTGGAGCAATCCTAACGATCAATCCTTCTGCTGACCTCCTGCACGAAAAAAACTACGCCGTCCAAATCTCTCCCACTGCCATCAAAGACATGACGGGCAACAACTACGCTGGAATGATCGATGACAGCACCTGGAAGTTCACCTCGGCAATCGAAATTCCCCTCATCACAGGCATTTCCATCAAAAGTGGCGACCTCGGCATCAACCCTAACATGAGCCCCTCCAACGCCATTGATGGAACTGGACTTCCCGGGGACACCCCCGCCCTCGAAGGATCACACGGCACTCACTGGAGCGAACAGTGGTGGTCAAATTCTCGGACCGGACAAATCACCATCGACCTCGGTGAGGCAAGTGATCTACGCACCATCCACATCTGGAACTACAACGAAGGGGCTGCCATTGGACGAGGCACTCGAAATGCTGAAATCTGGGTCTCCCCAGACGATAACGAAAATAATCTGGTCAAACTCGTCACCGACGGAAGCGGACTTCATGACAATGGAACAGGCGACTTCTTGCTCCCAGAGGGCACAGGCCTCTCCGACTATCCAGGATTCGATCTAGATCTCATAGGAATCACCAACGCCACCCTTCTCAAAACCGCTCGCCTATTCCGGATCAAAGGAATCAGCACCTGGGGACTACCAAACAACGGACTAGGCCAGGTCCAATTCGGCGGATTCCCATCAACGGGCGAAACCTCCAACGCCTACGAAAACTGGGCTTCTATCATGGGGCTCACTCCTGGCACGAACGACGGATTTACCCAAAACGCCGATGGTGGCAATTCCAACAACCTCCTCGAATTCGCCTTTGGTGGAAACCCACTGAACTCCAACGACGATAGTAAATTAACCCATCTTTCCTCTTTTGACAGTGATCGCGACGGCAATAATGAAGCTGTCCTCACTCTTCTCGTCCGCGCAGGAGGAACCTGGAACTACAATGGCCCTCCTGCAACGGCAACGATTGATGGAATCATCTACACCATTACAGGAAGTGCCGGACTTCCAACCGACAAAACAATCAACATCACCGAAGGAGACGTCCCAACAAACCCTGCCTTACCTCCCGCTCCAGCAGGATACGAATACAAGTCGTTCATTCTCCAAGGATCCGTCGACAATGGTCTCCAGCGAGGATTCTTCCAAGGGAAAGTAGAAGTCGCACAATAGGAGGAGGAAGGAGGAGTGCGGGCACCTCGACCGACCACAAACGTCGCACATTCTAGAAAGCCACCATTCCCTCTCAGATCCGCGAAGTGCTTTGGTAAAAGCCTCGAAAAATCATTCCGCCGTTTTGAGACTAGAAGTGACATAAGTATCATCAAGAATCCTAATGAACTTAGGATTCTTCATTCCCTATTCCCAATTTCGTTCTATGCTCCACGAAATGTCAGACATGACCCGCTTTCCCGAACTCCAACTTACCTTCATCGAATCCCGCATCCTCGGCTGTGTTCTCGAAAAAGAAACCACCACTCCTGACTATTACCCACTCACCGCCAAAGCAATCGAATCCGCCTGTAACCAATCGTCAAACCGCCACCCCGTCACACAGCTCACCACCGAAGATATCGAAGAAGGAATCCAATCACTACGGCGCAAAGATATTCTCATCCAAGTTCATATTTCCGGCTCCCGTGTTCCAAAATACGAACACCAACTGCCCGAAATCCTCGACCTCACCTCTCCAGAAAAAGCTGTCCTCACGATTCTTCTCCTTCGCAGCATCCAGACCGCAGGTGAAATCAAACAACGCACCGATCGCATGCATCCCTTCACCGAAGTCTCTCAAGTCGAAGAAATCTTAAAAGGTTTCATCGACTACCCCTACGGCCCACTCGTCAAAGAACTCCCCGCGGGCGGTGGCCGACGCGTCAAAACTTACGGTCACCTTCTTGGAGGAGAAAAGGGATTCGAATCCGACCCACGCTTTGAAACCAATGCAGACCCCGAACCCCCACTCGCCTCAGATCCATCTCTTGAAGCTCGCCTCGAAGCTCTCGAATCCAAACTCTCTAACCTCTACAAACAACTGGACATTCCCGAAGAAGAAACACCCGAACATCCCCAATCATGACTCCGAAAGAAAAGCGAATCAGCCGTCTCCTCTCCCTAGTCCTTCGGCACGATCCTGCTTCAATTGGGCTGACGCTTGACTCCCAGGGCTGGGCTAAGGTCGATGACCTTCTCGACTGCCTAGCCAAGCACAAAAAAGAAACCTCCCTTGAATCCCTTCAAACCATCGTTGCCGAAAACAATAAAAGCCGCTTCGCCTTCTCAGAAGACGAAACCAAGATCCGAGCGTCTCAAGGCCACTCGATCAATATCGACCTCCAACTCACCCCCCAATCTCCACCCGAATTCCTCTACCACGGAACTTGCACCCGCTTCATGGAAGCCATCGAAAAGGAAGGCCTCATGAAGATGTCGCGCCAACACGTTCACCTCAGTGCAGATATCTCTACCGCCCACACCGTAGGAAAACGGCATGGCAACCCCATCATTCTCGAAGTTGCCGCCTCACTCATGGAATCGCACCATTTCAAATTCTACTTGTCAGAAAATCAGGTTTGGCTCACCGACCACGTCCCCCCCGATTACCTCACACGACGCTTCTCATCTCATACCTAAATGAAAAAGAAGTCACCCACAGAGCAGCCAACGACATAAGAACACCGTCGTAAGATTTTGGCCTATCAGCCCAAAAAAAGACCTTCGATACACTCGAAGGTCTCTAAAAACTAAATTGGTTTGGAGTTTACTTAAACTTGCCACTCAAAATGAAGTCATACCAATCCTTCTCAAAAGACTCATCATCAGGATAGCCATAAGTCTCTAAGAGCAAACTCTTCGAAGCAGTTCCACCATTGCGAATCTCCGTGAGAAATTTCTCAAACTTAGCCACATTTTCAGGAGTTCCCACCATGAAGGAAGCTAACCCAAACATATACCCGGACTCCTCAGGAGTCAGAGTCGCAATCTTTGCCGCCTCGAGCTGAGACAGTGAAACCCTTTGAGGTTTTCTCTTGTGACCACAAATAACCTTCAAAGGTCTGGTCCAAGGCTTGTTCATGTCAAATGTGCCGCCACGGATAATATCCTCTTTGTTGATCTGGTCATAGAAACCCTCGAAATCCACATAGTGCACGCGGCACTTCCTCAAAATTTTGTGCTCAGCGTAATATCCAAACCCGGCCTTCATCCACAGAGGCCAGTTCGTCTGACGCGCAACAACTTTTGGAGTCATCCAGCCAGCCTGGTGAACCACCAGGTGAGTCCGGTCCTGCACCTTACGCTCCCACATCATCTTGGAAGAGTACATTCCATAAAGCCCCTCGATCGTCTTACCCTCGTTCCCGTCCTTAACACGATCCTTTTTTCGATCAATCCCCTCACCCCCATACTTCTTTGAAGGTCTCTTACAGATGAACAAATATCTATTTTGTGGATCGGCAAAATTAGCCACGAAGATCTTCAACCGCATCGTATCTGCATCCCACCCGTTTTCCTCCGTCGCCTCCTTCAAACAGTCCATATAAGTCTGATGATTCGAGGTCAAATAAACCGTCAATTTGAACTTACCATCCCTCGACGCGTCTTCACCAGAGGGCGTCAAAGCCTCTTTCCCATCAAAATCTTTCTTTAAAATCGTTCCCGCTGCAGGATTCTCCCCTGCTTTCTTCATTCCAGCGATGAAAAGCCGATCGAAGTGCTTATAAACATCTTCCGCTTTTGGTCCTGGGTTCGCCCCCCCATCATCATAACGAATCACGAAATGGGGCGTCACCTTTTCCTTCCATTTCATCTTCGGAAAATGATCAGTCTGGGCATGTGCCCCCACCGCCAACAAACTGAATAAAGTAGCTAACAATTTTTTCATTTTACAAAGTATATACGAAATAGCTGTACATTGGCTTAGAAAAAAATTCAACACGACATTCTCAATAATTTTTCACCACCACCGAGTCCCCCCACTTACCCCACTTCCAATCAATGCCCTAGCCCTTCCCTTGACTACCTCCGCAATTCTGTCATTTTTCCGTCGGAGAGTGTTGTGTGCCTGGTGGTCGCCGCGGTTTTCAAAACCGTTGAAGCCTACTTAGGGCTTGGTGGGTTCGATTCCTTCCCTCTCCGCCACTTTCCTTGCTGCCCAGACCTGGCATGACTCTCAAAACCGACCGATATATCACCAAACAGGTCTTTGCAACGGCGCTCTATGCCGTCCTCATCCTCACTTTTGTCCTCGTCCTCGGCAACCTCTTCAAGGAAATCAACTCCCTCCTCGTCGAAAAAGGTGCCCCACTCTCGTTTCTTGGCATTTTTATGCTCAAATTCCTCCCCCTTTCCCTCATTTATACCATTCCCTGGGGAATCGTCAGCGCCTCGGTTCTCGTGTTTAGCAGACTCTCCTCAGACCAAGAAATCAATTCCCTGCGTTCCGCCGGCCTCAGCCTTTACCGAATTGCCACCCCAGTCCTCATTCTGGCCACCTCGCTTTCACTTCTTTGCCTCTACCTAAACACCACCTTAGCACCCCGCTCTAAAGACGAACTCAAAACCCTTCTCGTCGAAACGTTCAAGAACGACCCTCTCAGGCTCCTCGATCCCGGTGTCGTGCAATCTCAAATGAAAGGTCAAAGGATTTATATCGAATCCAAAAACCCCGACCAAAGCCTCCGAGGCCTACACGCCTACCAAATTGACACATCTGATCAAAACCGAGGCCCGCGAGCCTACATCTACGCCAAACAAGTCGCCCCCATCACCCCAGATCAAAAAAAACAAAAGCTCGAACTTCGACTCGAAGGAGTTTGGGCCGAATCCTACGACAAAAACGGAATCCCCCAACAAACCTTCGCCTCAAAAATCGAACCCTGGGTTTTCCCTCTCGAGGTTAATCGTAAGAAACGCCTGAAGCCAAATCGCCTCGATAATGCCGAAATTCTCCAACTTGTGAAAAATCCCCCACCCGAAGTCCCCCCAGAAAGAATTCCCTACTACCAGTACGAAAGGTGGCATAGAATCTCCTTTTCATTCGCACCTCTTGCGCTCTGCTTCGTTGGCATCCCCCTCGGCTTCACCTCCAAGAGAAAAAAAACCTCATCAGGTGCCGGCTGGAGCCTTTTTATCGCCGTCGCCTACTTCCTCTTCTTCACCATGGCTGACGAACTCCGAGGCGAATCCATGATCACCAGCTACGTCCTTCTAGCTCTTCCCAACCTCTTCTGTCTCGCTTTCGGCATTTTACTCTTTAGCCGAGCCAATAAACGCGCATAATATTATAACATGTCCTTCCTCAGGCGCGGTTCCAAACAAGCCCTCCGATCTATCCGAAACTGGGCCGCCTCCAACCCAATCACTCTCTTTCCCCTCCGGAAGAACCTCTCCAATTACTCTCTCGAAAAAGGTCGAGCAGATTTGCGCTCTGCCCTCAACGTTGCCCTACTCGCAATCCCGCAAGGAATGGCCTACGCCGCCATTGCCGAACTCCCCATCGTCTACGGTATCATCTGTTCGATGGTCGCCGCCATCATCGCCCCCATCTTTTCCAGCTCCAAGCACACCATCCTTGGACCAACGAACGCCACCTCGTTAATGGTCTTTTCCTTTTTCGCCGCCGGGACATATACCATGTCGGATAAACTGACCCTAATGCCTCTCCTTGTCCTGATGGTTGGGGTCACCTGCCTCATTGGTGCGTTGATAAAAGCAGCCGAGCTCGTGCAATACATCTCCCAAAGCGTCCTCGTGGGATACATCACAGGCGCCGCTTTTCTCATCATGATCAATCAAGGCAAACACCTATTTGGTGTTGCCGATGTCGTCGAACCTTCGAGCAACTTTTTCGGAATGTTCTCCGAACTCAGCAAAACTCACGCCAACTACCTCTGGCAACCCGCTCTCCTTGGTCTTGGCACTTTGACTCTCTATTTAGCACTTTCCAAACATCTCCCCGCGTTCCCCAATTTCGCCCTTTCCCTGACACTCGCAACCATCATCTCGACCCTTCTCGCCACATCTTCTAGTGCTTGGGCCGCTGCCGTTCCCACCTTCGGCTCTTTCGCCCTAGCCGACCTGACCTTTCGCCTCCCAACCCCCACTTCGGCCGGGCTCCTCAACGATATCTCCTCCCTCCTCGGAGTGGCAGTCGCCATCGCTTTCCTCGCCTCTCTTGAAAATACTGTCATGGCCAAATCCATCGCCTCACGCACTGGCCGTCGCCCCGAAATTAACCAAGACATGCTCTCCGTCGGCATGGCCAACGTTGCCTCGGCCTTCACCGCCGCCATGCCCGCCTCCGGCTCCCTCACCCGCTCGGCCCTCAATTTTGAGTCCGGTGCGCGCACACCCCTCTCATCCATCCTCTCCGGCATCTTTTGCCTCGTAGGTCTCTTCCTCCTCGCCTCCCTCAATCCAAATCCAGTCTCATACATTCCCAAAACCGCCCTCGCCGGGCTCGTCATCGCCGTCGCAGCTTCCCTCGTGAAATGGAAAAATATCCAAATCTGCCTCCGCTCTACCCCAGAAGACGCCGGAGTCCTCATCTTCACCTTCCTCACAGCTCTCATCTTCCCCCTCTACATCGCCATTTTCATCGGAGTCTCCCTTTCCATCTTCCTCTTCCTCCGAAAAGTCTCTAAACCTCACCTCGTCGAATACCAAGTCTCAGACGATGGCGAACTTCTCGAACTCGGCGAAAAACAAAAACGCCCCAACCCCGCCATTTCCATCGTCCATGTCGAAGGCGCCCTTTTCTTCGGAGCAGCCGAACTCTTTCGCACTCAAGTCCAACGCCTCGTCGTCGACCCCAACATCAAAGTCATCATTCTCCGGCTAAAAAATGCCTATCACCTCGACGCCACCTCCGTCATGGCTCTTCGCGACCTCATTCGATTTGTCCGATCAAAAGAAAGACACGTCATCATTTCTGGAGCCACTCGAGACGTCTACAAAGTCCTTAAGAGCTCTGGCGTCCTTCGCACTCTCCAAAAAGGATGCCGTCGCGAAGAAGGCGAAACCAATCTCTTCTTTTACGCCCCAAGCAACCCAAACATCTCGACCCGTGACGCCCTGCTCCGCGCCCAAGAACTCCTCGGAACCAAAAAGGCAGATGTCAAAATCTTCTACGACCCCTCACACGAAAAATGAGAATTAAAAACTCGTCCCTACCACACAACCCTTAGCCAACCAAACAAAAGCATTTTTTGCTTGAGACACCCTAGCAAATCACTGGACAAAAA
>JAHDGN010000512.1 GCA_020627645.1 Akkermansiaceae bacterium | reverse complement strand
CGAATAGTAACCATATCCCACGACGGGTGAACCCAACCTAACAATCCCCTGATTGTATCACACCGAAATACGACAAAAACTCCAATGTCGTCGCCACCATTAATCCCCTTGGAAACCGCTGGGATTACACCTTTGATGCCCGGAATCGACAAGTGAAGGAAGAACACCCAGCGGTTCTCAAATCCGAGTTGGTTGCGGGGAACTTCACCCAAACACCGAACCAACGCCCCACCGTTGAAACGACCCTTGATGGAGTTGGAAATGTGCTCTCTGTCAAAAATTCGAGAGGTCATCTGGCTCGATCCTTCTATGATCGGGCTTATCGAGTGACCGATGTGCTCACCAATCCAGTGACTGGAAATCCTTCCAACAATGCTCAGAACCTCAATCAACATGATATCCGAGTTCAGAGCTTCTATGACAAGAACAGCAACGTGGTGCGAGTGGTGGATGGGAATGGCAATGCTACCAAAAACTACTATGACCGCCTCAACCGCCTGGTTGCCACCTCAGTCAACCCAGTTGATGGCAATCCTAATGCCCCACCGACAACGCCTAAGAATTCTGACATTGTCGTGCAGAACCAATATGATGATGCGGGGAACCTCGTTTTGGTGACCGATGGAAAAGGGCAAGTCACGGGTTATCGCTATGACGGATTGGGGAGAAAAACCCGCACCATTTGGGATGAGGGTCAGAGCGAAGAAGAAATCGAACAATGTTCCTATGATGGATTGGTCAAGCTCACCCGCACCGATGCCCAGAATCGCCTGACGACCTACCAATATGATGGCCTGAACCGATTGGAGAATGTCCTTTATACCGGAAGAGCGATCGACAATCGCACCTACGTTTACGATCTGGTCAACAACATCACGGCGGTTCGGTATCCCAACGAAAATGCCCAAGGAAAGCTCACCCGCGAATGTGTGTCAGTTTTTGATCAACTCAATCGAGTGGTTTCAGAAACCTCCGCTGGAAAAACTCACCAATACACCTTCGACAAAGCGGGGAATCGTCGAACCACCACGTATGGACAAACGGGAAGATATCTCACCAGCGACTATGACGTGCTCAATCGACTCAAACGTTGTGAGGAAAAGAACTCGGTTGTCGCAGGGAGTGGAAGAATCACCGAATACTTTTATGATTTGGGGAGTAACATCACCCGCAGAACACTTCCGAACGGTTCCTACACCGATTGCACCTTTGATGCTCTGAATCGAAAGCTCAGCAAAAGCTCTTATCAATCCAACGGAGGTTTAGTGGTCTCCTTTGATTACTCACAAAGTTCCCAAGCAAACTATCCGAGTGGATATGACAATGTCGGGAATGTTCTTCGGATTGCAGAAGGGTATGGCGATGCCAACATGCCATCGAGAGTGGTGGTGAATGTTTATGATCGGGTTTACCGACTCACTAATGAAAAGTTGATTCCAAGTGGAGGAAGCACCCGTTCTACTGCCTATGGCTATGATCAAGCCAACAACCGGACGAGCAAGTTGGTGACGGAAGGGGGAGTGACACAAGAGTCATGGACTCTCCAATATGGGAATGGTGGGAATGGATTCAACGCCAACCAACTGTTCCAAGCGACCAACAGCGTGGGAAGCCAAACAGTGACCTTCTCCTATGACGCGAGTGGGAATCGCGCCACCAAACGAGTGAATGGCGTTCTGTCTCAAACCTACACTGATGACTTCGAAAACCGCTATGTCGGGGTGACTGATACTGGAGTTGGCAGTTACGTCTACCAATACGATCATCGCACGCGACGAGTGGGAAGAAACGAATCCTCAGCAAACGGAAACAATGAGGTAGTGAGCTTTTCGGGTGGGACTTCCGTTCAAGAATTTGGATTCGGTCAATCTAGCCCAAGAGTTGAATACATCCGAGGTAGTGATTACGGCGGTGGGATTGGAGGGGTGCTTTATACCCTTCGAAATGGGAATCCCTTGTTTAATTACTACAACTCACGGGGTGATGTGGTGTCGCAGACCAACAACAGTGAATCGATCACTTGGCAAGCGGCATACGAAGCATTTGGGACAAGAAATCAGGAAGAGGGAAC
>JAHDGN010000511.1 GCA_020627645.1 Akkermansiaceae bacterium | reverse complement strand
CTCCCCGGCCCTCACCGTCCACTCACTCCGCGCCGGACAACAACCATCCCCTGCCACAACCGACACCAAACCCACCCTCGGATGGAAACTCAAATCAAACACCCGAGCAGACCGCCAAACCGCCTATCACCTCATCGCTGCCAGCAATCTCGACAACCTCACCCCAGAAAAAGCGGACCTCTGGAACACCAAACAAATCAAATCCACCTTCTCCAACCACATCCCCTGGGAAGGCGAACCCCTCAAAGAAGGACAAACCATCTTCTGGAAAGTCCAAGTCTGGGATGCCCAGTCAAAACCATCCGAATGGTCAAAGCCCGCCTCCCTCACCATCTCCAAAAAACCACTCCTCCCTGTCCCCCCTCGCATCTCAACCTTCAAATCTAGCTCTCCAGCGCTCAACCAACTCTACAAAGACAGCGTCACTCACCTCGAGAAACGCCTCCATGACTTCGCCAAAGGTAAGCCCGACGGCCTCGGTGATGGAATCGCCGTCATCACCTCCGCCCGCTCCATGCTCTACCACTTCGACTCCGGGGCCCTCCTCTCCGATTGGATCCGCCAAATGGACCAATCCATTACCCCAAGCGGCATCTTCGCCACCACTCCCGGCACCAATACCACCGCCTCCTTTGGGTCTGAATCTCCCATCATCGCCCAACACCCGATCTGGTGGATGACTGGCGACGGAGAACTTCCAAAATCACGTTGGAAACTCTTTGAGAATCATATGATGGCCCGCGAAAAAGAAGACCGCACCCTCAAAGGGCGAGCCTGGGGACAAGTCATCCCACAAGCCGCAGCCCCCTTCGACCTCATCGACCTCTGCAGCATGGCCTTTGCCACCAGACTCACCCGTGAACTCGCCGCTCCAGCCCAACAGCCACTCCAAGTCATCAGATTCAAAGACTACGCCGCCAGACTCAAAAATAGCTTCCAAAAACAATTCATCAAACCAGACGGATCTCTCACCTCCCCCACGCAAACTGCTCACCTTCTCGCGCTTCGTTCACGCGTCCTCGAACCCCAACAACAAACCAAACTCATTAACGATCTCGTCACCTCTCTCAAAACAAATGGCATCGAAGTCGGCCCCATCGGAGCCTTCTTCCTCCCCGGCGTCCTCTCCCTCACCGGCAACCAAGACCTCGCGATCAAACTCCTTACCGAAGCCAAGAAACTCGACCGCAAACTGCTTGTCGAAAACGGTAGCTCCGAATGGCTCATCAGCCAACTCGCAGGAATCGACGCGGCCACCGCAGGCTTCACTCAGATCTCGATCACCCCCCGCATCCCCACCAACAACTCCGTCACCTTCGTAAAAGCCTCCCACAGCTCTCCCGCTGGCGACATCTCCATCCACTGGGCCAAGGAAAATGATGGTTCACTCAAAGTTGAAGTCACCATCCCTCCTGGCACCTTCGCCAAAATCAACCTCCCCCTCAAAGACGGACAAACCATCACCGAAGGAGGCAAGTCCATTAAAGATGCCGTCGGAGTCGACACCCTCGCCACCAAAAATGGCATCACCAACCTCATCTCCCACTCCGGCACCTTCTCCTTCCTCATCAAATGATTCCCCCCTCGGAATCTGATACCATTAACCCCCAAATCCATCGCGGAGCAATCGCTCCGCTAAAGGCAAACAGCCAATCGCCAAGCTAGGGACCATCGCCACACACCTCAAAATCCAAAAAATTCATCCAACAACTCCCAAGCATAGCAACAGACTCAATCATCGCCTCTCATTCCCTGACACTTCACATTCCCCCTCGGAGCGGCAGCTCCCCTAACCGCCAAAAGCCAATCGCTAAAAGCCATCGCCGAAAACCCAACAACTCCACTTCCCACCCCCCCTCAAAGCCACTCCACCACTCCCTCCAACGCCCTCGCCCGGTGACTCATCCCATTCTTCACCTCCTCACCCAACTCCGCGAACGACTCTTCATATCCCTCAGGAACAAATAAAGGATCATACCCGAATCCCCCCACCCCACTCTTATCCTCCGCAATTCGCCCCTCCACCGAACCCGAAAAATTAGCCAATACCTCCCCCCCCTGAGCCACCACCATCA
>JAHDGN010000510.1 GCA_020627645.1 Akkermansiaceae bacterium | reverse complement strand
GGAGACCTCCCCGAGCCCAAACCTACCCACAGATTCTGCTGAAGATCCCAAAAAATTGACCCTCGCCATCTCCATCACCGCCACCCTCGGAGCCCTCCTTACCCTCGTCTCCGCCCGACTCCTCTTCGCCAAAACCCAAACTCTTACCCCCTTACCCCCCATTCAGAAACCACAAAAAATCTCCATCATCATCCCTGCTCGAAACGAAGAACAAAACCTCCAAACCCTTCTGCCCTCTCTCAACAACCAAACCCAACCACCCCACCAAATCATCGTCGTCGACGACCAATCCGACGACCAAACCACCCAAATTTCCCAACAACACAACGCCACCACCATCACCGGCAAACCGCTCCCTAAAGACTGGAACGGCAAACCCTGGGCCTGCCACCAGGGCGCTCAAAAAGCCACCGGCGACCTTCTCCTCTTCCTCGATGCCGACCTCCAACTCCAACCACACACTCTCGCCTCCCTCCAACAACTCCACCTCGACCATCCCCAATCCGCCATCTCCATCTACCCCTGGCACCAAACCAAAAAACCATACGAACAACTCTCAGCCTTCTTCAACCTACTCATGCTCGGAGGCATCGGGGCCTTCACCTACCAAGGACAAAAAGCTCAAAAGATCGGCCTCTTCGGCCAAACCCTCCTCCTCTCAAAAAAAACCTACCAACAACTCGGCGGTCACCAAACCGTCAAAAAAACCATCCTCGAAAATCTCCACCTCTCCCATCACTGCCACCAACATCACATCCCCACACTCCCCCTCTCCGGCAAAGGCACCCTCACCATGCGGATGTTCCCCGAAGGCCTCAACCAACTCATCTCCTCCTGGACTAAAGCCGCCACCTCCGGCGCCTCTCTTACCCCCCGACTCCCTCTGATTCTTTCCTCCCTGCTTCTCACCGGCCTCATGACCCTCACCGCCCTTCTCTTCTTCCTCCCCCTCGCCACAACCACCATCCCCTACCTCATTGCCTACTTCGGGATCGCCGTAGTCCTAATCCCCACCCTCCGGCTTGCCGGAAATTTCCACCCCCTCACAGCCCTTCTTTTCCCCATCCCTCTTCTCTTCTACCAAATCCTCTTCTTTCGAGCTCTCATCAAGAAACGAACAAAACAATCCCACCTCTGGAAAGGTCGCCATGTTGATTGAACTACCCCAAATCTGGATCGCCCTCATCAACACTCTCGGCATCCCCGCCATCCACCTCCTCACCTCCTGGGCTTTCATCAAAATGCCCCGCTCCTGGTTTCACCCAAAAACCTTCCCCTTTCCTCAACTCCCCTTCGAATCACCAAATCTCTACCAAAAACTCTTTCGCATCAACCGCTGGAAAAACCTCATGCCAGACGCCGCCCCATGGTTCGGCGGCCCTCCAAAAACCATCCCCATCAATGCCGACCTCCAATACCTCCGTAACTTCCGCCGCGACAACTGCAGAGCCGAAGCAGCCCACTGGACTCAAATCCTCCTCCTTCTTCTCTTCACCCTCTGGACCCCCATGCCCTGGGCCTGGATCCTCATCATCTACGCCCCTCTCTCAAACCTTCCCTTCATCATCACCCAACGCCACAACCGCCTCCGAGTCACCACGGTTATCAACACCAAAAAATGATCCAGCGACTAAAAAATTTTCACGTTTTTGTAATCCTTCCTCGTTGAAATTTCAACTTCTCTTGGGATAACCTAAGAGAAATGAGAACCTTACTAATTGCCATCACTCTTGCTGCATCATGCTGTGCCTCCGAGATCGAAATTCAACCAGCTGGCCTCCGCGTCGTAAGTGCCGGATATCAAAACGAAGAAGGAGGAGGAAAAAAGAAAGACCAATTCGGATTTAACAATGACCTCCGAGCCTTCTACGCTCTTATGGGAACTTCCATCTCGATTCTTGCTGTCGCAAAGGGAAAAAAATCGATCGTCGCTTTTCATGAAGACGACTCCACCATCAAAACTTTCAAAGACGACAAAAACCTAGATTTCCTTGCCAAAAAAAACCGATTTGGAAGCAATCCCTTTCAATCTCTTTGGGTCTGATTCCCCGCCGCTTGCGGCGTAAAGTATTCGCGT
>JAHDGN010000509.1 GCA_020627645.1 Akkermansiaceae bacterium | reverse complement strand
AACCCCGCTTCAACTCATTCAACCCTCCCGTCCGAGTCAATTGTCCCTCCGGAAAAACACAAACCACCTCCCCCCTCTTCAAACAATCCGCCGCTTTACGAATCCCATCCTTCGCCCGAGACCTCGAAATTGCCACCGTATCAAAAAAACGCGCAGCCTTTCCTACCCAAACATTGTCGAAACAATCAGCAATCATCACGAAACGAATAGGCCTAGGACATGCCACCGACAAAATCACCGCATCCACGTATGTCACGTGATTCGCCACCAACAACACCCCACCCTCTTTGGGCACATGTTCTTCTCCCACTGCCTCCACCTTGTAGACCGAACGAATGCACCCTAAAAAAATCAACCTCGCAAAATCCTTTGGCAACAACTTCAGCAAATAAGCCGTCACCCCAGCACACACCACCGCCGCAAAAACAAACTGTCCCCACACCGGCATCCCCGCCAACTTCAAGCCCCCCTGCAAAATCACAGCCCCAACCCCAGCCAAATTCGTGCATAAATTCGAAGCAGAAATGACCACCCCCCGTTCGCCATCTTTTGCCCGATCTTGTATAAACGCATTCAGCGGCACCATAAACATAGCTCCACCCATACCAGACAAACACAACAAGCCACGAAAACCCCAATCCCCCCAATCAACCATCCCACACAACAACATCCCCACCATCATCACCCCACCACCCAGCACCACCAAACCTAATTCATTTCTCCGCCGACACACCCAACTCGCCACCACACTTCCCAAAACGATCCCCACCACCAACGGCACCCCCAACATCGCCATCTCAGTCCCCATCCCTGCCATTGCTCCAACCGTCTCCCTCGCTCGTTGCATCAACAGCAACTGGACAAACCCGCCAAACCCCCAAAAAAACGCGATTCCCAACGCCGCCCGACCCATCGCCTGATCCTCAAAAATCTTTTTCAAATCCCGAAAATGCCTCACCGCTACTTCAGCCGAAAACTCCTCCACACTCTGTTCCTTCGTCCCCCGAATCAAATGAGATAACAGCAACGAAACCCCTGCTCCAATCATCACCCACATCACTGGCACCAAAGCCGCCTCCCAAGGGGCCACCCCCCTCTTCAACCCCCACTGATCAAAAGCCAAAGCCCCCAAAATCTGCCCTCCTAAAATCCCCAAAATCACCGTTCCCTCAATCACCCCATTGGCATATCCCAACCTCCGACCTCCAACTAATTCCTTCACCACTCCCATCTTTGCCGGACTCAAGAAAGCCGACTGACTCGCCAACAAAAAAAACGCCACGATCACCCCAGCCAGACACCAACTCCCATAATTCTCACCAAACGTCACCCCACACCACAACGCCACAATCATCACTCCCAACGCCACTAGCTGAAACCAACTCGACCAACGAATGACTCTACTCTTCGCAAACCGATCACCCAACCAGCCCGCCGTCGGCGCAAACAAGATAAACGGCAAAACCAGCAAAGCCGCCAACAGATACTCCACCCACCCAAAGCCAATGCCAGATGCCGCCAAAGCCACTCCCAACGGCATCAAAATGAACTTCGCAAAATTATCATTGAACGCATTCAGCGTCTGCATCCCGGTCAATGACCAAAACGAAAACCATTCACGCCTCCCCGGCTCGGTTAAATCTCGCTGAATCTCATTCACGCAACCACTCTATCAAATCCTTCCAACCTCGAAAAATCGATACAAAATAACACATCATCAACAAAATCAATCGATTAAAACAGCCATTTAGAGCTCTCAAACACACATACCTCAATCTCCCAAAACCTCACTCCGGTAACGCCCTAACAGATTAGACTGCATTCTCCCCACCAGCGACTCAACCGTGTCCAAAGAACCTTTGACATTCCTCCATGAACTCATCCTCTTCACTTTCTCTCCATACTTTTCCCACCAGTCTAACGCCACCTCAATCTTTCCATTACCAGCTCCTACCAGAGAAGCTTGATTAACACTCGAAGGAACCAACCTCTTCAAAGACCCCCCCTCCCAACAACTTTCCCCCATCATAAAACGCGCAAATCTGCCCCGGCGTCAGCGCTCGCTGCGCTCTACCAAAC